>NZ_WMLF01000806.1 GCF_014156695.1 Streptomyces durbertensis
ACTCCGCCCGCGGCACCGGACGCCGTCCCCGCCCGCCCCTCCGGGGTGGGCTCCCGGCTGACGGATCCGCAGGTCACCGCTGGTCAGGGCTGGTTGCGGGCCGCCACGCCCAGGTGCTCACCGACCCGGTTGACCAGCAGGGTCATCTCGTACGCGATCTGGCCGACGTCCGCCTGCGCCGTGGTCAGCACGCACAGACAACTCCCCTGCCCGGCCTCGGTGACGAACAGCAGCCCCTCGTCGAACTCGATCATCGTCTGCTGGACCTCGCCGACGCCGAAGTGCGCCCCCGCGCCCCGCGCCAGGCTGTGCAGGCCCGAGGCGACGGCGGCCAGGTGCTCGCCGTCCTTCCTGGCCAGTTCCGCGCTGGTCGCGGTGACCAGCCCGTCCGTGGACAGGACCAGCGCGCACCGCACACTCGGCATCCGCTTGGTCAGGTCGTCCAGCAGCCAGTCAAGGCTTGTGCTCAGTGCCATGCCCTCCCCCTCGTGGTCACTTCGTCACTCCGTGATGGTGGTCGCCGTGCTCCCCCTACCCATCTGCCACCCGGTGCCAACCCGCCTGCCGCGCCTCGGCACGCCTGCGCCACCGGGCCGCCGCCGCGTCGGAGGATGGCCGCATGGCAGAGCAGATGACCGAGCAGCAGTGGCGCGGCTTCGTCTCGGACGGCACCCGCACCGGCAAACTCGCCACGGTCAGGGCCGACGGCGCCCCCCATGTGGCGCCCGTCTGGTTCCTGTTGGACGGCGACGAGTTGGTGTTCAACACCGGTGCGCGGACGGTGAAGGGACGGAACCTCGCCAGGGACGGACGGGCCTCCCTGTGCGTCGACGACGACGGGCCGCCGTTCTCGTACGTGATCCTCTCCGGTCGTGCCCGGTTGGTGGAGGAACTGTCCGAGGTGCGCCACTGGGCCGCCCGGATCGGCGCCCGCTACATGGGCGAGGACCGGGCGGAGGAGTTCGGGGAGCGCAACGGCGTACCGGGCGAGCTGCTGGTGCGGCTGCGCATCGAGAAGGTGCTCGCGCAGGCCGGCGTCGCGGACTGACGGGCGACGAGCCGGGCCCGACGTGCGAGCCGGACTCGACCGGCGGACGGGACTCGACCGCCGGGCGGGCGCGGCGGATGATGGCGCCATGACCC
>NZ_WMLF01000807.1 GCF_014156695.1 Streptomyces durbertensis
GCACGACGCGGAGCAGGTCGTGGACGCGCTGATGCAGTACTCGCGCTACCCGGTGCCGCACGCGCTGCTCGTCGACGTGGCGGAGACGATGTCCCGCTACGGCCGGCTGACGCTGACCAGGCACCCGCGCACACCTCGGCCGGGCGACCCCGGACGCCGGCTGGGCCGGGCTGCGGCTGCCGCCCGGCGTCGCGCCGGCGCTCCTCGACGTACCCGCGCACGAACTCCGCGACCGGCGTGTGCCGTTGGCGGAGATCCTGCCGGCCTCCCGGGCACGCCGGCTGACCGCACGGGTGGACCGCGCGGCCGACCGGGGCGCGGCCCTTGAGCGGATCGCCCTCGAACTGGCCGGTGAGCCGCCCGACCCGGCGTGCCAGGCCGTGGTGGCCGGGCTGCGCGCAGGCCGCCCGGTGGCCGAACTCGCCGCCGAAGTCGCGCTCAGCCCGAGGCAGTTGCACCGCCGCGCGCTCGCCGCCTTCGGCTACGGTCCCAAGACGCTCGCCCGGGTGCTGCGGCTGCGGGCGGCGCTTCCGCTCATCACGGCCGGCCGGCCGCTCGCCGAGGTCGCCGCCGTCACCGGCTACTCCGACCAGGCCCACCTCACCAGGGAGGTCCGGGCGCTCACCGGGCTGCCACCCGGCCGGCTGCGGAGCAGCCGCGAGGCCACCACGCCCTGACCGGCCCTACTCGTCGGAAGGCCAGCCTGAAGCTCAGTCGGACGCCCGGTCGAGCGGCGCGAAGAGGTCGACCCCGTTCCCGTTCGGGTCGAGCACCACGGCGTACCGCTGCCCCCAGAACGCGTCCCACGGCGCCCTCTCACCGTGGTGCCCGGCCTCGGTCAGCTCCCGGTACACCCGGTCCACGTCGGACGCGTCCGCGCACCGGAACGCCAGTGAGACGCGGCCCGCGCCGGTCGGCATCCGGTAGTCCGGGTCCATCGTGCGGATGACCTCCACGGTGTCCCAACCGATCCGGACCCCGCCCGGCCCGACCACCTCGACGTGCTGCTCACCGTCGGCCCCGGCCGGGATGTCGAGCCCGAGCCGCCGGTAGAAGGCCAACGTGGCGGGCATGTCGTCGGTCACCATGCCGATCATGTCGAAGCGGGGAGCGGGACGGTCGCTGCTGTGCTGTTCCATGC
>NZ_WMLF01000808.1 GCF_014156695.1 Streptomyces durbertensis
GCGCCGGCGCGGCCCACCCCACAGCCGGCGCCCCCACGCCACCTCAGTCGCGTACGACGGCCGGCTCGTCGGCGAACTGGGTGCGGTAGAGGTCCTCGTAGCGGCCGCCGAGCGCCAGCAGCTCCTCGTGGGTGCCGCGTTCGACGATCCGCCCCGCCTCCAGCACCAGGATCTGGTCGGCCTGGCGGACCGTGGACAGCCGGTGGGCGATGACCAGCGCGGTGCGGCCGGACAGCGCCTCGGTCAGCGCCTCCTGGACGGCGGCCTCGGAGGTGGAGTCCAGGTGGGCGGTGGCCTCGTCGAGGATGACGATCCGCTGGCGGGCCAGCAGCAGCCGGGCGATCGTCAGGCGCTGCCGCTCGCCGCCGGAGAGCCGGTAGCCGCGTTCGCCGACGACGGTGTCCAGGCCGTCGGGCAGCGAGGCGACCAGACCGGCGAGCCGGGCGCGACGCAGGGCCTCCCACACCTCCTCCTCGGTCGCTTCCGGCCTGGCCAGCAGCAGGTTCGCCCGGATGGTGTCGTGGAAGAGGTGCCCGTCCTGGGTGACCATGCCGACCGTGCCGCGCAGCGACGCGGCCGTCAGGTCGCGCACGTCGACGCCCCCGACCCGGACCGCGCCGGCCCCGGTGTCGTACAGCCGGGCCGCCAGCTGGGCGATGGTCGACTTGCCGGCGCCGGACGAACCGACCAGCGCGACGAGCTGCCCGGGCTCGGCACGGAAGCTCACGTCGTGGAGGATCTGCTCGCCGCCCCGCGTGTCGAGCGTGGCGACCTCCTCCAACGAGGCGAGGGAGACCTCGTCGGCGGCCGGGTACGCGAAGTCCACCGCGTCGAACTCCACCGACAGCGGCCCCTCCGGCGCCTCCCGCGCCTCCGGCTTCTCCTCGATCAGCGGCTTCAGGTCGAGCACCTCGAACACCCGCTGGAAGCTGACAAACGCCGTCATGACCTCCACCCGCGCGCTGGCCAGCGAGGTCAGCGGCGCGTACAGGCGGGTCAGCAGCATCGCGAGCGACACGACCGTGCCGGCGGCGAGCGTCCCGTTCAGCGCGAACACGCCGCCCAGCCCGTAGACGAGCGCCAGTGCGAGCGCGGAGACCAGGGTCAGCGCGGTCACGAACGTCATCTGGAGCATCGCCG
>NZ_WMLF01000809.1 GCF_014156695.1 Streptomyces durbertensis
GGGCAGGGCGCCGGGGACTCGGGTGAGGAGGAGCGGGAGGGCGGCGCCGACGGCTGCGGCGGGGAGCGTCCAGCCCTGGTGCTTGGCGGCCTCGAAGGCCGCGAAGGCGAGGGTGAACGCGGCGAGCAGCAGCCAGCCCGGTCGCCGGCCGGTGGCAGCGGGGTCACCGGTGGGGGGACGACGAGGGTCCCGCCGGGCGGTGCCTCCGGCGGGACCCTCGTCGGGTGGTTCGACGTTCACCGGGCGAGTTCCGGCTGGAGTTGGAAGTAGGCGGAGCACAGGACGCGCTTCTGGAGGTAGCGGCTGCGGTTCATGACGCGGTAGAGCGTGGAGCGGCCGGCGACGGCGAGCTGGTTGCCGTAGGTGAAGGCCTTCTCCTGGCGCATCTGGAGGCCCCGGGAGATGCGTACGGCCTGTTCGCGCTGGTGCTGGAAGCGCAGGGTGGCGGTCTGGATGAGTTCGTCGCCGCGGCGGCCGGTGGCGCGCAGCGGCCGGTCGAGCAGGCCGGCGAGGGTGTGGCCGTCGATGAGGGCGTGGTTGACGCCCTGACCGAGGATGGGTGTCAGGGTGTGCGCGGCGTCGCCCATGAGGGTGAGGCCGGGCCGGGACCACTGGGGTGTGGCGACGGTGAAGATGTCCAGCACGGTGGTACCCGACCATCCGGTGACCGACTCGCGCAACCCGTCGGAGAGTTCCGGCGCGATCTCGTCGATGCGGCGGTGCAGTTGTTCGATGCCGCCCTTGCGCAGTTCCTTGAGGCCGCCCTTGGGGATGTTGAAGCCGATGCGGATGTCGTCGGGGTGGGTGGGGATGAACAGGCCGTGGCGGGCGCCCTGGAGCCGGATGCGGTAGCAGGCGCGCTGCCAGCCGTCGGGGCGGGGCATGCGGAGCCAGACCACGTCGCGTTCGAGTGGCTGCTTGTCGTAGGCGAGGCCGGAGAGTTCGCGGGTCTTGCTGTAGCGGCCGTCGGCGCCGACGACAGGCCGGGCGCGCAGTTCGCGTTCCTCGCCGTCGGCGGTGCGGTAGCGGACGCCGGCGACGCGGCCGTCCTCCTCGACGAGGCCGGTGACCTTGGTGCCCTGGCGGAGGTCGTGGCCGGGGTAGGCGGCGCCGGCCTCCGCGAGGG
>NZ_WMLF01000081.1 GCF_014156695.1 Streptomyces durbertensis
GTGGCGGGCTCAGCGGGCGTCTTCGGGGAAGAGGCGGGCGAGGGTGCGCACCGCGCGGTACTGGAGGGTCTTGATCGCCCCCTCGTTCTTCCCCATGATCCGCGCGGTCTCGGCGACCGACAGCCCCTGGAGGAACCGCAGGGTGACGCACTCCTGCTGCTGCGGGTTGAGCCGTCGTACCGCGTCGAGCAGAGCGGCGTTGGACAGCGACTCCAGTACGGAGTCCTCCGGGCTGCGTTCGACCTCGTTGGCGTCGAGCATCTCGCCGGTGGTGACCTCCAGCCGGAAGCGGCTGGACTTGAAGTGGTCGGCGACGAGGTTGCGGGCGATGGTGACCAGCCAGGCGCCGAAGTCCCTGCCCTGCCAGGTGAAGGTGCCGATGCGGCGGAGGGCGCGCAGGAACGTCTCGCTTGTCAGGTCCTCGGCGGTGGCCTTGCCGCCCACGCGGTAGTAGATGTACCGGTAGACGGTGTCGGAGTACTGGTCGTAGAGCTGTCCGAAGGCCTCGGCCTCACCGCCCTGGGCCCGTTCGACGAGGTCCATCATCCGGCGGCTGTCGCTGTCCGTGGCCGGCCGGCGGGTGGTGCCGCGGCCGGTGCGGGCGCGTCTGCCGGTCGGCTTGGTGGCGGTGGTGCTCGCGGCGCGGTCGGCGAGCGCGTAGGCGGTGCCCACAGGGGCCGCCGCCGCGAAGGCGGGGACGGCGCTCGCCGAGAGGGTGGCGGCGAGTGCGGAGACGGCGTTCGCCGTGGGGACGGGGACAAGTGCGCGCAGCCGGTGGGCGACCGCTGAACGCAACGTAGCCAGGCCCGAGGCGTCAACCCCGACGTGTGGGTACACGGGACTCCCAGAGGCAGAGCTTCCATCATGGGCAGTTCGGCACGAGTTGCCCCGGGACGGGCGGACGGGTGCCGATTGCGTCTGAGGAGAATAACGCTTCGTGCAGGGCGCACTACGCGTGGTTGCTGAAATCGGCGGATTGCTTTGCTCTCGTATGAGATCCTGGTCGATTGCCCATCAGATGTCTGACGGTTTCTGATCGTTTGGTCGACCGAATGTGTCCGTTTCCCGGCGAGTTGGGCTGGGGTCGCCGGAGGCGCGAGTGCCGGCGCGCGGGGGCGGGTAGTCGTCCGTGATGCGTGCGAGGTCGCGGGGGAACGGAACGGTCACGTCCGGCGGAACGGGTGAAGTCGCGTGAAAGCGGAGGAAGCTCGCAGGTCAGAGCGGCGTCGTGTCAGCGGCGGCGACGCTGCAGCGCGACGGCCGCGGCCGCGCCACCGGCCAGCGCGCCGACCCCGGCCGCGGCCGGGATGCCCACCTTCGCGGCCTTCCGGCCGGTCCGGTAGTCCCGCAGCCGCCAGCCGTTCTCACGCGCGTGCGCACGCAGCGCGCTGTCAGGATTGATCGCATACGGATACCCGACGAGCGACAGCATCGGAATGTCGTTCGCCGAGTCGCTGTAGGCGGCGCAGCGGGCCAGTTCCAGACCCTCCGCCTCGGCCAGCGCCCGCACCGCCTCCGCCTTCGCCGGGCCGTGCAGCGGCTCGCCGACCAGCCGCCCGGTGTACACGCCGTCGACCGACTCGGCGACCGTGCCGAGCGCGCCGGTCAGCCCGAGCCGGCGGGCGATGATCGTCGCGGTCTCCACCGGCGCGGCGGTGACCAGCCAGACCTTCTGCCCGGCGTCCAGGTGCGCCTGGGCGAGCGCGCGGGTGCCCGGCCAGATGCGGCTGGCCATGTACTCGTCGTAGATCTCCTCGCCGATCTCCATCAGTTCGGAGACCCGGTGGCCGGCCACGATGGACAGCGCGCTCGCGCGGACGTCGGCCATGTGCTCCGGGTTCTCGCTGCCGACGAGTCGGAAGTACGTCTGCTGCCAGGCGAAACGGGCCAGCGCGCGAGTGTCGAAGAACTTCCGCTTGTACAGGCCCCGTCCGAAGTGGAAGATCGACGCGCCCTGCATGACGGTGTTGTCGAGGTCGAAGAAGGCGGCCGCGTTGGTGTCGCCGACCACCGGGAACTCGGGCTCCTCCGGTCCCTCTTCGCCGGCGGCCGCGCCCTCGCCCCGGCGCTTCGCGACACGTTCGGCCTCCAGCCCGGCCTCCCGCTCGGCCTTGCGGGCCGCCTCGGCCGCGGCCTCACCGGCCAGGACGCTGCGCGGAGTCGCCGAACGCCTACGAGGTGTGAGCCACGCCAGTGCACCCATGCGGCGAGCATAGCCACTTCACCGGCGCCCTCCGGTTAAGCCCACGTGACGACGGGTGTTCGGGGCAGCCAAGCCGGGATGCGGGCCGGGTGCCCGCGGCGCGCCACAATGGCCGGTATGAAGACTGTGACCCTCATCGGCAAGCCGGGATGCCATCTGTGCGACGACGCCCGGGAGATCATCCGGCGGGTGTGCGAGGAGACGGGGGCGGCCTGGGAGGAGAAGGACATCAACCAGGACCCCGAGCTGTACCGCCTGTACTGGGAGCAGATCCCGGTGACCCTCGTCGACGGCGCGCAGCACGACTTCTGGCGGGTGGACCCCGGGCGGCTGCGCAAGGCGTTGGGCGGCTGACCGCTTCTGGACTACCATCGAGGACGTTTTGCCGCTGGGGGGTCGTCCGCGTGAGGAGTGTGACAGGTGTCCCTGCTGTGGCGTGTGGCGCCCATCACTTCCAAGGGGCAAAACGGACACTATCTTTGTGCACGCGTTCACAAAGACATAGCCTGTGAGAGATGGGGCGGTCCCGGGGCACGCTGTGCGCGCGGTCGCTCACCGCATCGCGTAAACGGCAGGAGCACCGTGGCAACTGGCCGAAACCACCGACCGGCGACGAGCCGCAGCCGAGGGATCCCCGACGCTACCGTCGCCCGACTTCCGCTGTACCTGCGGGCCCTCACGGCACTCTCCGAGCGCTCGGTCCCCACGGTCTCCTCGGAAGAGCTGGCCTCGGCGGCCGGGGTGAACTCGGCCAAGCTCCGCAAGGACTTCTCCTACCTCGGCTCCTACGGGACGCGCGGGGTCGGCTACGACGTCGAGTACCTCGTCTACCAGATCTCCCGCGAACTCGGTCTGACCCAGGACTGGCCGGTTGTGATCGTCGGTATCGGTAACCTCGGCGCCGCGCTCGCCAACTACGGCGGGTTCGCCTCCCGCGGCTTCCGCGTCGCCGCGCTGATCGACGCCGACCCGGCCATGGCCGGCAAGCCGGTCGCCGGCATCGCCGTCCAGCACAGCGACGAGCTGGAGCGGGTCATCGAGGAGAACGGCGTCTCCATCGGCGTCATCGCCACCCCGGCCGCCTCCGCGCAGCCCGTGGCCGACCGCCTGGTGGCCGCCGGTGTGACCTCCATCCTCAACTTCGCGCCGACCGTGCTGTCCGTGCCCGAGGGCGTGGACGTGCGCAAGGTCGACCTCTCCATCGAACTCCAGATCCTCGCCTTCCACGAGCAGCGCAAGTCCGGCGAACTCCCCGACGACGGGCGGGCCGTGCCGGGCACCGACATCGGTGAGGACGCCGGCGGCGGGGTCACCGGTTCCCCGGTCGCGCCGCCCGCCGCGTCCGTCACCAAGCGCACCGCGTCCGCCGCGCCCGCCGCGACTGACCGCCGCGGCGACGAGCCGGGAAATGACGGGGACCTCCCCGCCGTGATGCCGGCATGAGCCTGCTCGTCGTCGGACTGAGCCACCGCAGCGCGCCCGTCAGCGTGCTGGAACGTGCCGCCCTCGCCCCCGAGAGCCGCGGCGTCCTGCTCCAGGACGTGCTCGGCGCGGAGCCGGCCACCGAGGCCGCGGTGCTCTCCACCTGCAACCGCATCGAGCTGTACGCGGACGTCGACAAGTTCCACGCCGGTGTCGCCGAGCTGTCCACCCTGCTGGCCCGGCACGCCGAGGTCGGCCTGGAGGAGCTGACCCCCTACCTGTACGTCCACTACGAGGACCGGGCCGTCCACCACCTCTTCTCGGTGGCCTGCGGCCTCGACTCGATGGTCGTCGGCGAGGGGCAGATCCTCGGCCAGATCAAGGACGCCCTCGCGCTCGCCCAGAACGAGCACACCGCCGGGCGGCTGCTGAACGACCTGTTCCAGCAGGCGCTGCGGGTCGGCAAGCGGGCGCACAGCGAGACCGGCATCGACAAGGCCGGCCAGTCCCTGGTCACCTTCGGTCTGGAACAGCTCGCCGACGGAACCGAGATCGTCGACTGGGCCACCGGCAAGCGCGCCCTCGTCATCGGCGCCGGCTCCATGTCCTCGCTCGCCGCGGCGACCCTCGCCCGGTCCGGTGTCACCGAACTGGTGATCGCCAACAGGACGCTGGACCGCGCCCGCCGGCTCGCCGACTCCCTCGGCGACTACGCCGCGGTCGGCGGCCACGACCCCGCCGCGCTGGACACCCGCGCCGTGCCGATGACCGCCGTCAGCGACGAACTCGCCGCCGCCGACGTGGTCGTCTCCTGCACCGGTGCCACCGGTCTTGTCCTCACCGGTGTCGCCGTGGAGGCCGCCGTGGCCGCCCGCGCCGACGACCGCCCGCTGGCCCTGCTCGACCTGGCCATGCCGCGCGACGTCGACGCCGCCGCGCACCGCGTGTCCGGCGCCCACCTCGTCGACATCGAGTCGCTCGCCGAGGCCGCCGCCGACGCCCCCATGTCCGCCGACGTCGACGCCGTGCGCGGCATCGTCGGCGAGGAGGTCGCCGCGTTCGGCGCCGCCCAGCGCGCCGCGACCATCACCCCGACCGTGATCGCCCTGCGCGCCATGGCCTCCCAGGTCGTCACCACCGAGATGGCCCGGCTCGACGGCCGGCTGCCCGACCTCGACGAACGGCAGCGCGCGGAGATCACCCAGACCGTGCGGCGCGTCGTCGACAAACTGCTGCACGCCCCCACCGTGAGGGTCAAGCAGCTCGCCGGAGAGCCCGGCGGCGCCGGCTACGCCGACGCGCTGCGGGAACTCTTCGACCTCGATCCCCAGACGGTCGCGGCCGTCAGCGAACCGAACAGGAGCGGCCGTGAGTGAGTCAACCGCCACCACCGGCACCGGAGCCGACCGCCCGCTGCGGCTGGGCACCCGGCGCAGCGCGCTGGCCATGGCGCAGTCCGGGCAGGTGGCCGAACGGGTCAGCGAGGTCACCGGCCGGGACGTCGAACTCGTCGAGATCACGACGTACGGCGACGTCTCGCGGGAACACCTCGCGCAGATCGGCGGCACCGGCGTCTTCGTGTCCGCGCTGCGCGACGCGCTGCTCGACGGCGAGATCGACTTCGCCGTGCACTCCCTGAAGGACCTGCCCACCGCGCAGCCCGACGACCTGGTCATCGCCGCCGTGCCGGCCCGCGTCGACCCGCGCGACGCGCTGGTCGCCCGCGACGGCCTCACCTTCGCCGAACTGCCCGACGGCGCACGCGTCGGCACCGGCTCGCCGCGCCGCCAGGCACAGCTCAACGCCTGGGCCGGCTCGCTCGGCCGGCGCATCGAGGTCGTGCCGATCCGCGGCAACGTCGACACCCGCATCGGATACGTACGCTCCGGGGAACTGGACGCCGTGATACTGGCCGCCGCGGGACTCACCCGCGTCGGACGGATCGACGAGGCGACCGAACTCCTCGACCCCCACGAGATCCTGCCCGCCCCCGGCCAGGGGGCACTGGCGGTCGAGTGCGCCGCGACAAGCACCGCGCTCGCCGCCCAGCTCGCCCAGCTCGACGACCGGGACACCCGGATCGCCGTCACGGCCGAGCGAACCCTGCTCGCGGCCCTGGAGGCCGGTTGCAGCGCGCCCGTCGGCGCGCTCGCCGACCTGCGGACTAACGAGCAGGCCGTCACCGAAATGCGCCTGCGCGGCGTCGTCGGCACCACCGACGGCACCACGCTGGTGCAGCTGTCCACCACCGGTCCCGTACCGGCGTCCGCCGACGACGCGACGGCCCAGTCCCAGCAGCTGGGCCGTGACCTCGCCGACGCGATGCTCGCCAAGGGTGCGGCCGGTCTTATGGGGGAGCGCGCACGATGAGCCCCACAACCGCCCACAACCCGCTCACGCCGGCCGCCGGGGCGGCACCGGCCGCACACCGGCACTTCTACGGTGCGAACGGACACGTCACCTTCCTCGGTGCCGGGCCGGGAGACCCGGGACTGCTGACACTGCGCGCGGTCGAAGCCCTCGCGCGGGCCGACGTGCTCGTCGCCGACCCCGAGGTCTACGACGTCGTCCGGGCCCACACGCGGGCAGGGGTGGACACACCACTACAGGCCGTGGCCGACGAGACATCCGCCACAACAAGCGGTGCGTCAGATCTTGTCATGAGGGCCGCACGCAACGGCAAGCGGGTGGTACGTGCGGTGCTCGGCGACCCGGGCCTCGACGCGGGCGCCGGCAAGGAGATGCTGGACTGCGCCTCCGAGGGCATCATCTTCGAGGTCGTGCCCGGCGTCGCCACCGCCGTCGGCGTGCCCGCCTACGCCGGCGTCCCGCTGCGCGACGCGCAGGGCACCGACGTGCGGTTCATCGACCACCGCACCGCCGACGCGAGATGTTGGACCGAGGTAGGCGCCAGCGACGCCACCGTGGTCGTCTCCGCCACCCTGGAGACCGTCACCGCGGCCGCCGGCGAACTCGTCGCCGCGGGCCGCAAGCCCGACACCCCGCTCACCGTCACCGTCGCCGGCACCACCACCCGGCAGCGCACCTGGACCGCCACCCTCGGCACCATCGCGCAGACCTTCAAGCAGGCCAAGGTGCTGCCCGCGGCCGACGGTTCACAGCCCGCGATAGCGGTCGTCGGGGAGCGCAGCGCGGCCGCCCAGCGCGACCAGCTCGCCTGGTTCGAGTCCAAGCCGCTGTTCGGCTGGAACGTCCTGGTGCCCCGCACCAAGGAACAGGCCGCCTCGCTCTCCGAGCAGCTCCGCTCCTACGGCGCCGTGCCGGCCGAGGTCCCGACGATCGCCGTCGAACCCCCGCGCACCCCGCAGCAGATGGAACGCGCGGTCAAGGGCCTGGTCACCGGCCGCTACGAGTGGATCGCCTTCACCTCCGTCAACGCCGTCAAGGCCGTCCGCGAGAAGTTCGAGGAGTACGGCCTCGACGCCCGGGCGTTCGCCGGCATCAAGGTCGCCGCCGTCGGCGAGCAGACCGCCAAGTCGCTCGTCGAGTTCGGCGTCAAGCCCGACCTCGTCCCCAGCGGCGAGCAGTCCGCCGCCGGCCTGCTGGAGGACTGGCCGCCCTACGACCCGGTGTTCGACCCGATCGACCGCGTCTTCCTGCCGCGCGCCGACATCGCCACCGAAACCCTGGTCGCCGGCCTCATCGAGCTCGGCTGGGAGGTCGACGACGTCACCGCCTACCGGACCGTGCGCGCCTCGCCGCCGCCGGCCGAGACCCGCGAGATGATCAAGGGCGGCGGCTTCGACGCCGTGCTGTTCACGTCCTCCAGCACCGTGCGCAACCTCGTCGGCATCGCCGGCAAGCCGCACAACGTCACCGTCATCGCCTGCATCGGCCCCGCCACCGCCAAGACCGCCGAAGAACACGGGCTGCGTGTCGACGTACTCTCTCCGGAGCCGTCGGTGCACAAACTCGCCGCGGCGCTCGCCGAGTTCGGCGCCGAGCGCCGCGCGGCGGCCATCGAGGCGGGTGAACCGGTCAAGCGGCCCAGCGAGAAGCGGCCGACCAGGAGGAGGGCACGTACGTGACCAGTTACGGCAGCTATCCGGCAGCTCGCCCCAGGCGGCTGCGCACCACCCCGGCGATGCGCCGGATGGTCGCCGAACACCGGCTCCACCCGGCCGACCTGGTCCTTCCCGCCTTCGTACGGGAAGGCATCAGCGAGCCGGTGCCGGTGTCCTCCATGCCGGGCGTCGTCCAGCACACCCGCGACACCCTGCGCAGGACCGCCGCCGAGGCCGCCGAAGCCGGCCTCGGCGGGCTGATGCTGTTCGGCGTCCCGCTGCACAAGGACGCCGCCGGATCCCAGGGCACCGACCCCGACGGCATCCTCCAGGTCGCGCTGCGCGACGTCCGCGCCGAAGTCGGCGACGCGCTCGTCCTCATGTCGGACCTGTGCCTCGACGAGTACACCGACCACGGCCACTGCGGCGTCCTCGACGACCGCGGCCGCGTCGACAACGACGCGACGCTGGAGCGGTACGCCGAGATGGCACTCGTCCAGGCCGACGCCGGAGCCCACACCCTGGGCCCCAGCGGCATGATGGACGGTCAGATCGGGTACGTGCGCGAAGCGTTGGACCGCGCGGGCCACGAAGACGTGTCGCTCTTCGCCTACACCGCGAAGTACGCCTCCGCCTTCTACGGCCCCTTCCGCGAAGCGGTCGCCTCCTCGCTCGAAGGCGACCGCAACACCTACCAGCAGGACCCCGCCAACCTCCGCGAGTCCCTGCGGGAGCTGGAACTCGACCTCGCCGAAGGCGCCGACATGGTCATGGTCAAGCCCGGCCTGCCCTACCTCGACGTCCTGCGCGTCTTCGCCGAACGGGTCGACGTACCCGTCGGCGTCTACCAGGTCTCCGGCGAGTACGCGATGGTCGAGGCGGCGGCGGAGAAGGGCTGGATCGACCGCGAGCGGGTGATCCTGGAGACGCTCACGTCGTTCCGCCGCGCGGGCGCGGGGCTCGTCCTCACCTACTGGGCACTGGAGGCGGCGCGCCTTCTGCGCCGCTGAACCCGGGCGGCGCAAAGCCCGGGCCCGCTCCCGGAAGGGGCGGGCCCCGGGGCGTAGCATCCGCGCATGAGCGACAGCATCGAACGGACGTCCGGGGCTCCCTTCGTGGTGCACGTGCCCGACGCCGAACTCGTCCCGGAACCCCTGGACGCCGCGCAGATCGTCTCCGGCGAGCCCGTGGTCACCGGCCGGGTGCTCTGGGAGTCGGCGGACGGCACCCAGTCGAGGGGCATCTGGCAGATCACCCCCGGGGTGGTCACCGACACCGAGGCGGACGAGATCTTCACCGTGCTGAGCGGGCGGGCCACCATCGCCTTCGAGGGCGGGCCGGTGCTGGAGGTCGGACCGGGCGACGCCTGCGTGCTGCGCGCCGGCGACCGCACCACCTGGACCGTCCACGAGACGCTGCGCAAGGTCTACCACATCAGCCTGGGCTGACCGCGCCGCCCGGCGGCCCGTCGCCACCCGTGGCTGACGCGGGGAGCGGACGGGTGCCGTAGACCGGCCCGTACCGCTCGTCCGGCCCGGAGGCGGCGGCGACGGCGGCCGTCGACAGCCGCCTCAGGCAGGCGGCCGCCCGGCCGGTGTCGCGCTCCACGCAGCCGGCCCGCGCCGCGAACTCCCGCCCCTCGCGGAGCGCCCGCGGCAGCTCCCGACGCCGCTCGCCGGCGCTGCACGCCCCGCCGGGGACCTCGGTGTGGTCGAAGAGGTGTGCCGCGTCGGGGGATCGGAGCTGTGCGCAGATGCTTGCCCGGGCGGACCTTGCGCCTGTCAGCGTCATCCGGTCGGGATCACCGCCGAAGGCGCGTGCGTTCCGCTTCACCCAGTGCAGGGCGGCCTGCTGGTCGGCGAGTGCGAAGTTCCCGGAGTCGCCGAACGCCGGGTGCGCGAGGTGGCCGAACGCTCCGAGGCGGTGGTGCACCGTCACCACCACGGCGTCCTCCCGTTCCGCGAGGCCGGTCGCTTCCACCGGGTCGCCGGCGCGGTGCGGGGGCCGGCCACGGTGCGGGGGCTCGCCGCCGTGCAGCCACACCACCACCGGCTTGTCCGCGCCGACGGTGACGTGCGGCGGCGTGGTGACGTTCAGGTACAGGCAGTCCTCGTCGCCCACCACGCGCCCGTCCAGCGGCCGCGGGCAGCGCGGTCCCGGCTTCCTCGCGTCCCGGGTGCCGTCCCAGCCGGGAGCCGGCTCGGGCGGGCGCCAGCGTCGGTCGCCGACCGGCGGCGCGGCGTACGGGATGCCCTGGAACACGCGGGCCCGCTCGCCGACCGCCCCGCGTACGGCGCCCTGGTCGGTGCGGACGACCGTGCGGTCCGGGTCGTCGCCGCGGGCGTCGTCGGCGGTGGCGAGCGCGGCGGCGGTCAGCGCGGTCGCGACCGCCGCCAGTGCCACGCCGCGCGCGGCCCGTTGGGCGCGGAGCCGGCTGAGCACGGTCCGCGCCGCCAGAGTTGTCCCCCTCAACCTGAACATGCCTCAGACGTTACGGAGTCGATGTTCCCTTCGGCATCCGAATTGCCCCCGGTTCCGGGGTGGTTCAGGCACCACCCCTAGGGGTGTGGCAGGCCCCACCCCTAGACCGGACGGGTGGGTGTGTCAGAGGCGGTCGGGGGTGCGGATGCCCAGCAGGGCCATGCCCTCGCGCAGCGTCCGCGCGGTCAGCTCGCACAGGAAGAGCCGGTTGCCGACGGTGCGGGCGTCCTCCGCGCGCAGCACCGGGCACTGCTCGTAGAAGCCGGTGAAGTGCGTCGCGAGGCCGTAGAGGTACGCGGCGAGCTTGTGCGGCTCGTAGGTCTCGGCGACGGCCTCCAGCGTCTGGGAGAACTCGTCCAGGTGCAGCCCGAGAGCGCGTTCCGCCGGGGCCAGCGCCGGCTCCTCCTGGGCGACTGGAGTGAGGCCCCGCTCGGCGGCCTTGCGCAGGATCGACTGGATGCGGGCGTACGCGTACTGGAGGTAGACGCTGGTGTCGCCGTTGAGCGAGACCATGCGGTCCAGGTCGAAGACGTAGTCGCGGGACATCGACGTGGACAGGTCCGCGTACTTCACCGCGCCGATGCCGACCTGCGCGGCGCGCTCGTTGATCTCCTCGTCGGTGAGGTCGCGGGCCTTCTCCCGGACGACGGTCTCGGCGCGCTGGACGGCCTCGTCGAGCAGGTCGACGAGCCGGACCGTCTCGCCCTCGCGGGTCTTGAACGGCTTGCCGTCCTTGCCGAGGACCGTGCCGAACGCGAGCTGGCGGGCCGCGCCCTCCGGCAGCCACCCGGCGCGGCGGGCCGTCTCGAAGACCATCTTGAAGTGCAGCGCCTGCCGGGCGTCCACGACGTACAGCAGGGTGTCGGCGTGCAGGTTGCCGACCCGGTCGCGGATGGCGGCCAGGTCCGTGGCGGCGTAGCCGAAGCCGCCGTTGGACTTCTGCACGATCAGCGGCGTCGGGTTGCCGTCCGGGCCCTTCACGTCGTCGAAGAAGACGCACAGCGCGCCGTCGGAGCGGACGGCGACGCCGGAGGACTCCAGGTCGGCGACGACCTGCTGGAGGCTGTCGTTGTAGGCGCTCTCGCCGACGACGTCCTCGTCCCTGATCTCCACGTCGAGCTTGTCGTAGACCGCCTGGAAGTAGATCTTCGACTCGTCGACGATCTTGTGCCAGAGGTCCAGGGTCTCCTTGTCGCCGCCCTGGAGCTGCACGACGCGGTCGCGGGCGCGGGTCTTGAACTCCTCGTCGGAGTCGAAGAGCGCGCGGGACGCCTTGTAGAGCCGGTTCAGCCGGGACATGGCGGCCTCGCCGCTCTCACTGCCCTCGCCGCCCTGGCTGTCCTGGCCGTCCGACTTGTGGTCCAGCTCGTGCGGGTGCTCGATCAGGTACTGGATGAGCATGCCGAACTGGGTGCCCCAGTCGCCGATGTGGTGGCGGCGGACCACGTTCTCGCCCCGGTGCTCCAGGATGCGCATGACCGCGTCGCCGATCACCGTCGAACGCAGGTGGCCGACGTGCATCTCCTTGGCGACGTTCGGCTGCGAGTAGTCGATCACCGTCGTGCCCGGCTGCTCGGCGAGCGGCACGCCGAGGCGGTCGTCGGCGGCACGGGCGGTCAGCGTCCGCATGATCGCCGCGTCGGTCACCGTGATGTTGAGGAAGCCGGGACCCGAGACCTCGATCTCGGCGATCTCCGCGTCCAGCCCGTTCAGCCGCTCCACGACCTGGCCGGCCAGCTCACGCGGGTTGCCCTTCAGCTTCTTGGCCAGGGCGAGCATGCCGTTGGCCTGGAAGTCGGCCCGGTCGCTTCGTCGCAGCAACGGGTCCGCGCCGGCGGCCTCCGGCAGGGCTGCCGAGAGGGCGTCCGCGACGCGCTGGTTGACCGTTGCGGCGAGTGAGGGGACCGATGCCATGAGTCGTAGCCGTTCCGTCGAAGTCCGTCAGGTGGCGTGGGATCACGCCAGTATTCCATGTGACAGCACGCTTGCTCAGGATGGGAGAATGGGGGCGTCAGCCGTACGAGCGCAGAGCGAGAAGGAAGTACCGGACGTGGCTCAGACCACCCCCGAGGCCGACTGGGTCTCCCGATTCGCGGACGAGGTCATCGCCGAGGCGGAGCGTCGCGCGCCCGGCAAACCCATCGTCTGCGCCTCCGGGCTCAGCCCGTCGGGTCCCATCCACCTCGGCAATCTGCGCGAGGTCATGACCCCCCACCTGGTCGCCGACGAGATCCGCCGGCGCGGCCACGCCTGCGAGCACATCATCTCCTGGGACGACTACGACCGGTACCGCAAGGTCCCCGCCGGCATCGACCCGTCGTGGGAGCAGCACATCGGCAAGCCCCTGACGGCCGTGCCCGCGCCGCCCGGCAGCGAGCACCCGAACTGGGCCGAGCACTTCAAGGCCGCCATGGTCGACGCGCTGCGCGAGCTGGGCGTGGAGTTCCGCGGCATCAGCCAGACGCAGATGTACACCTCCGGCGCCTACCGCGAGCAGATCCTGCTGGCGATGCGCGAGCGCGACACGATCGACGCCGTGCTCGACCGCTACCGCACCAAGGGCAAGAACGGCGCCAAGAAGAACCAGAAGCCCGTCGACGAGGCGGAGCTGGCGGCCGCCGAGGGCTCCGGCGCGGCCTCCGAGGACGACGGCAGCTCCGGCGCCGGCTACTACCCGTACAAGCCGTACTGCGGCGCCTGCGGCACCGACTTCACCACGGTCACGTCCTACGACGACACCACGACCGAGATGGCCTACGAGTGCCGCTGCGGCCACCGCGAGACGGTGCTGCTGAACGAGTTCGACCGCGGCAAGCTGGTGTGGAAGGTCGACTGGCCGATGCGCTGGGCCTACGAGGGTGTGGTCTTCGAGCCCTCCGGCGTCGACCACTCCTCGCCCGGCTCCTCGTTTGTCGTCGGCGGGCAGATCGTCCGCGAGGTCTTCGGCGGCGAGCAGCCCATCGGCCCGATGTACGCGTTCGTCGGGATCAGCGGCATGGCGAAGATGTCCAGCTCCAAGGGCGGCGTGCCGATCCCCTCCGACGCGCTGGAGATCATGGAGGCGCCGCTGCTGCGCTGGCTGTACGCCCGCCGCCGGCCCAACCAGTCCTTCAAGGTCGCCTTCGACCAGGAGATCCAGCGCACCTACGACGAGTGGGACGCGCTGGTGAAGCGGATCGACGAGGGCACCGCGCAGCCGGCGGACGTCGCCGCCCACGCCCGGTCGGTGCGCACCGCGACCGGTGCTCTGCCGGTCACCCCGCGCCCGCTGCCCTACCGCACGCTGGCGTCCGTGGCCGACGTCACGCAGGGCGCCGAGGACCAGATCCTGCGCATCCTCGGCGAGCTGGACCCGGCCAACCCGGTCGAGAACCTGGACGTCACCCGGCCCCGCCTGGACCGCGCCGAGCGCTGGATCAGCACCCAGGTGCCCGAGGACCAGCGCACCCGGGTCCGCGAGGAGCCCGACGCCGAACTGCTGGCCTCCCTGGAGGACCACCAGCGCGAGGCGCTGCGGCTGCTGCTGGACGGCCTCGACGAGCACTGGTCGCTGGACGGCCTGACGACGCTGGTCTACGGGGTGCCGAAGGTGCAGGCCGGGCTGACGCCCGAGGCCAAGCCGACGCCCGAACTGAAGGTCGCCCAGCGGGAGTTCTTCGCCCTGCTGTACCGGCTCCTGGTCAGCCGCGACACAGGTCCCCGCCTCCCGACACTGCTGCTCGCGGTGGGCGCCGACCGGGTCCGCAAGCTGCTCGGCGCCTGACCCGGCTCCGGCTCTCGGCGCCGTGATCCTCGCCCTCGGGCGGTGCGCTCCCTCTCGGAGCGCACCGCCCGAGGCGCTATCCGGCGTCCGCGTTCCGCCCTCCGCCACGTCTCCCGCCACTTCCTCCGCCACGCCCCCGCCGCCTCACGCCGGGTCGCGGTCGAACCTCGACGTGGCCCAGAGGTAGCCGAGCACGGTCAGGCCGACGCTCCAGGCGACGGCGAGCCACCCGTTGTGGCCGATCTCGGTGCCGAGCAGCAGCCCGCGCAGGGTCTCGATGGCCGGGGTGAACGGCTGGTACTCGGCGACCGGCTGGAACCAGCCCGGCATCGCGTCGACCGGGACAAACGCGCTGGACAGCAGCGGCAGCAGGATCATCGGCAGCGTGTTGTTGCTGGCTGCCTCCGCGTTCGGACTGATCAGGCCCATGCCGACGGCTATCCAGGTGAGCGCTGTGGCGAAGAGCACGATCAGGCCGAACGCCGCCAGCCACTCCAGCGCCCCGGCCCCCGAGGTGCGGAAGCCGATGGCGACGCCGACGGCGCCCACGAGCACCACGCTCAGCACCGACTGGAGCACGCTGCCGACGACGTGCCCGACGAGGACCGAACCGCGGTGGATCGCCATCGTGCGGAAGCGGGCGATGATGCCCTCGGTCATGTCGTTGGAGACGGACACGGCCGTGCCGACGACCGTGCCGCCGATGGTCATCAGCAGGATGCCGGGGACGATGTAGGCGAGGTACGCGGAGCGGTCCGCGCCGCCACCGCCGATGCCCGCGCTCATCACGTCTCCGAAGACGTAGACGAAGAGCAGCAGCATCATCACCGGGGTGAGCAGCAGGTTCAGCGTCATGGACGGGTAGCGCCGCGCGTGCAGCAGGTTGCGCCGCAGCATCGTGGACGAGTCGCGCGCGGCCAGGGTGAGGGTGCTCATCGGACGGTCTCCTCGGAGGTGTCGGGGACGGCGGTGCCGCCGGTCAGGGCGAAGAACACGTCGTCGAGGTCGGGGGTGTGCACGCTCAGCTCGTCCGCCTCGACGTCGAGGGAGTCGAGCCAGTCGAGGATCGAGCGCAGCTCGCGCTGGCCGCCGTCGCTGGGGATGTGGAGGGTGAGGTGGGTGTCGTCTCCGGTGGCCTCGCGCAGGGCGTCCGCGGCGAGGCGGTAGGCGGCGGGGTCGGTGAAGCGGAGGCGGACGTGCCCGCCGCGGACCAGCCGTTTGAGTTCGTCGGCGCTGCCCTCGGCGGCGATTCTCCCGTCGTTCAACACCGCGATACGGTCGGCGAGTTCGTCGGCCTCCTCCAGGTACTGCGTGGTGAGGAAGACGGTGACGCCGTCGGTGACCAGCTCCCGGATGATCTGCCACATGTTGTGGCGGGAGCGCGGGTCGAGGCCGGTGGTCGGCTCGTCGAGGAAGATGATCCGGGGTGCGCCGACGAGCGTCATGGCGATGTCGAGGCGGCGCTTCATGCCGCCGGAGTAGGTGGAGGCCGGCTTCCTCGCGGCCTCCACGAGGTCGAAGCGCTCCAGCAGTTCGGCGGTGACGCGCCGCCCCTCTCGTCTGGAGAGGTGGTGCAGGTCGGCCATGAGGAGCATGTTCTCCTCGCCGGTGATCAGCCCGTCGACGGCGGAGAACTGCCCGGTGACGCCGATCGCGGCGCGTACCGCCTGCGGTTCGGCGGCCAGGTCGTGGCCGCCGACGCGGATCCCGCCGGACGCGGGGTCGGGTGAGATGAGCGTGGAGAGGATCTTGACGACGGTCGTCTTGCCGGCGCCGTTGGGGCCGAGCAGTGCGAAGACCGAGCCGGTCGGGATGCGCAGGTCGACTCCGTCGAGGACCAGCTTGTCGCCGTAGGACTTACGCAGTCCGGTGGCGAAGACCGCGAGGTCCGGGTCGTGCTCGTTCGGTCGACTGGATGTGGGCATGACAGATGAAGGCACGGGGCCCTCC
>NZ_WMLF01000810.1 GCF_014156695.1 Streptomyces durbertensis
GGCGTAGGCCGGGGCTGCGGCGGGGCCGGCCTCAGGCGAGGTCGCCGCGGCCGACGACCTTGCGCGGCGTGATCCGGACGACGACCCTGGCCGGCTCGTCCCCCGCCCGCGGGTTGAACTCGGCGTACGGCCGGCCGGTGTACTTCTCCGACAGCTCGTCGATGAGTTCCTGGCCACCCTCGGTGGTGAGCTTCGCGGTGCCCCGGATCTCGGCGTAGTGGTACGGCTCCTCGGCGGGCTGGACGACCACGCTGACCCGCGGGTCGCGTTCCATGTTCTCTGTCTTGCGCCGGCCGAGGACGGTGGAGATGAGGACGTCGTCGCCGTCGCGTTTCACCCAGACCGGGGAGCCCTGGGGGCTGCCGTCGGGCTGGATGGTGACCAGGGTGACAAAGACCGTCCCGTCGAGCAGGCGCTTGAGGTCCTCGGACAGGGTGGTGCGCACGGCGGTCCCCTCTGCTGGTCGGCGTCCCGGCTGCCCTTTGCGGGCCTGTCGGAGCGTGTACCTCCGCCGGACGCCTTCGACACCACCCGTGAGGGTGAATCCCGCCCGCCGTCTCGTCGCCGACCGGCCGTCCGTCTCGTCGCGGGCCGGCCGGCCCGCCCGGTTCAGCGCTCGGTCGGGACGACCAGCGCGGTGGCGACGGCGGCCAGACCCTCCGCGCGCCCGGTCAGACCGAGCCCGTCCGTGGTGGTGCCGGAGACCGAGACGGGCGCGCCGACGGCGGCCGAGAGCACCCGCTGGGCCTCCGCCCGCCGCTTGCCGATCTTCGGGCGGACGCCGACGACCTGGATGGCGACGTTGCCGATCTCGAAGCCCGCCGCCCGCACGATCCGCGCGGCCTCGGTGAGCAGCGCGACACCGGACGCGCCGGCCCACTCCGGCCGGGAGGTGCCGAAGTGCTCGCCGAGGTCGCCGAGCCCGGCGGCGGAGAACAGGGCGTCGCAGGCGGCGTGCGCGGCGACGTCCCCGTCGGAGTGCCCGGCGAGGCCGAAGCCGCCGGAGGCCTTCTCGTCCCAGAGCAGGCCCGCGCACCACAGCTCGCGCCCCTGCTCGAAGGCGTGCACGTCGGTGCCGATGCCGGTCAGCGGAAGCACGACGGGGACGACGGGGGCGGGGGG
>NZ_WMLF01000811.1 GCF_014156695.1 Streptomyces durbertensis
GTTGAGGAGGGGTGGAGGGGACATGCGGGTTCGTCGTCGTGAGGAACTGGTGTGCCGGTGGCGCGCGGACGGCCTGGAGGCCGGCGTGCCGGACCGTCGGCAGTGGATACAGCTCTCACCCGATCTGGTGAAACTGCTGGAGCGGGCCGGCGCGGGCGTCGAACTCGACGAACTGGCGGCCGCGTTCGGGGCGGAACACGAGCCCGACGTGCGGAAGGCCGTCGACACCCTGCTCGACCTCGGGGTCCTGGTCGCGGACGACGGCGACGCGTCACCCCGGCGGCCCGAACTGTGGGAGCGCTGGGGCGCGGTCGCGGAACGCTTCCACACCGAGAGCCGCGACGCGGACTACCTCGTCGACTCACCCGAACGTGCGAACGTCGCGGCCGAGATCGTCGCGGAGGGCGGCGCGCCGAACGTCTTCAAGGAGTACCCGGACCGTCCCGTCGTGCCACTGCCGCGCAAACTGGTCCCGCTCACCGCGACCGTGGAGGAGACGTTCGCGGCCCGCCGCACCCACCGGAGCTTCACCGGGGAGCCGGTGGGTCTGGACGCGTTCAGCACCCTCCTCTTCCACACCTTCGCGCCGCACCGCTTCTTCCACGGC
The DNA here is from genome assembly GCF_014156695.1 of Streptomyces durbertensis. GTDB lineage: Bacteria > Actinomycetota > Actinomycetes > Streptomycetales > Streptomycetaceae > Streptomyces > Streptomyces durbertensis. The sequence continues at coordinate 608 of NZ_WMLF01000811.1, forward strand.
GGGCGGTTCGGCACGCAGCAGTGCCGGGTGAGCGCGTCGGCCGGCGGCCGGCACGAGGTGGAGGCGTACGTCGTCGTCCACGACGTGACGGGCGTGGCGCCCGGGCTGTACCACTACGCGCCGTCCCGGCACGCGCTGGAACTGCTCGACGGCAGCGCGGACCGCGAGCGCGTCGCCGCGCTCTCCTACGGCCAGGAGCCCTCTTACCAGGGCGCGTTCACCGTCCTGACGACCGCTGTCGCCAACCGGCTGGCGTGGAAGTACCGGCACCCCCGCGCCTACCGGCTGTGGATGTACGACGCCGGGCACTACGCGCAGACGTTCGCGCTCGCCGCGACCGCGCTCGGGCTCGGCCCGTTCCAGACGGTCGCGTTTGTGGACAGCGAGGTGGAACGCCTCCTCGGCGTCGATCCGGCGGAGGAGTTCGCCGTCTACCTGCTGTCCGCCGGTGCGCCGGCCGGCGCCGCCGGCGACCCGCCGCTCCCGGCCGACTTCACCTTCCCCCCACCGACCC
>NZ_WMLF01000812.1 GCF_014156695.1 Streptomyces durbertensis
GGTGAGCGGTCGACGCCGACGCTAGCAGGGGGCGGTCGGGCGACGGGTGTGGTCGCGTCGGCGGGCCGCGTTCCCGGTGGCGGCTGCCACCGGGACGGGCGGGCCGACGGGCCTGCCGGAGGTGCTTTGGCTACGCTGGTGCCGTTCCCGGAGGGGACGGCGACGGACGGGCGGCAGCGGCCGCCGTGCGTCGCGCGGCGGTGGGGCCCGCCGTACCCAACCGCGGCGAGAGCGCCGCCAACGGTCCCTGCTCGTGGTCGGGCGCGCCCGGTAAGAGGCGCCGGACGAGTGGGAGGGACGTTGACCGGTCTTCCGGAGAAGGAGCGTGCCGGGTCCGGCGCGCGGCGCGCGGGGCGGCCGCGCGTGCTGACGCGCGGACAGCTGCCCGTGGTGGCCGTCGTCGCGGCGGGCGGCGCCCTGGGCGCGGGCGCCCGGTACGGCGTCGCGCTGCTGCTGCCGACGACGGCCGACGGCTTCCCCTGGGCGACGTTCGCCGTGGACGTGGCGGGGTGCGCGTTGATCGGCGTGCTCATGGCGGTGGTCGTCGACGCCGCCGTCGGGCACCGGCTGCTGCGGCCGTTCCTGGGCACCGGGGTGCTCGGCGGTTTCACCACCCTCTCCGCGTACGCCGGGGAGGCGGACGCGCTGCTTCGTGCCGGGCACGCGGCCACGGCCCTGACCTATCTGGTGGGGACGTTGGCGGCGGCCCTCTCGGCGGTGTGGGCCGCCACCGTGCTGACCCGCCGAACGATCCTGCGGAGGCGAGTATGAGGACTTCCACCGAGTCGGCGCTGCGGCTGACGGTCTACGTGGGCGAGAGCGACGTGTGGCGGCACCGGCCGCTCTACAGCGAGGTCGTGCACCGGGCGCGGGAGGCGGGGCTCGCGGGCGCCAGCGCGTTCCGGGGCGTCGAGGGCTTCGGCGCGTCGGCGCTGGTGCACACGACGAGGCTGCTCTCGTTGAGCGAGGACCTGCCGGTCGCGGTGGTGATCGTCGACCGGCCCGAGCGCGTCCGGCGTTTCCTCCCCGAGCTGGCCGAGCTGGTGGCGGAGGGCGCGGTGACGCTGGACGAGGTCGAGATCGTCCGCTGGTCACGGGAGGGGGAGCAGGAAGGCGAGGGC
>NZ_WMLF01000813.1 GCF_014156695.1 Streptomyces durbertensis
GTGCCGGGCGGCGGGGTACCGGGCTGCTGCGGGTAGCCGTAGGACGGCTCCTGCGGCGCGCCGAAGCCGCCTGACGGCGGCTGGTTCGGCGGCGGGGGCGGCTGCGACATGGGATTCCCTCTGCATGCGCGGACCGATTGCCCCATCCCCGCGTTCCCCCGTCAGGGACGAGCGAATCGGACATGTGGTCCGCCTGTTATCGGACGGCTCAAGGGCTTTGAGCCATCATCTTTGTATCAAAGGGACGGGCGCACGGGCAGCGCCGGTTCCCCCGCCGGACGCCGGAACGGCGAGAACCGCCGGCGCGCTTCCGAGGAACGCGCGGGCGGTCGTCGCCGGTGGCCGGTCAGCCTTCCTCGGCCAGTTCCAGCCAGCGGGCCTCCAGTTCCTCCTGCTGACCGGCGAGTTCACGCAACTCCGCGTCGAGCGTGGCGACCCGCTCGAAATCCGTCGCGTTCTCCGCCATTTCCGTGTGCAGGGCGGACTGCTTCTCGGCGATCTTGTCGAGCTGCCTTTCGATGCGCTGGAGTTCCTTCTGCGCCGCACGGGACACGGCCGCCGGCTTGGCGGCGGGCGCGGCCGGACCGGCCTGCCCCGCCGGGGCGGTGCCCTTCGCCCTGGTCGCGGACTCCGCCTCCCTGGCCCGCTCACGGCGTTCCAGGTATTCGTCCACGCCCCTGGGCAGCATCCGCAGGGTGCGGTCGCCGAGCAGCGCGTGGACCCGGTCGGTGGTCCGCTCCAGGAAATAGCGGTCGTGGCTGATCACCACAAGCGAACCCGGCCAGCCGTCCAGCAGGTCCTCGAGTTGGGTCAACGTCTCGATATCAAGATCGTTGGTCGGCTCGTCGAGAAACAGCACGTTCGGCTCGTCCATGAGGAGCCGCAGAATCTGGAGCCGCCGCCGCTCCCCGCCGGAGAGGTCGCCGACCTGCGTCCACTGCTTCTCCTTGACAAATCCAAAACGCTCACACAACTGCGAGGCCGACATCTCCCGGCCCTTGCCCAGGTCCACCCGGGAACGCACGTTCTCCACGGCCTCCAACACCCGCCAGGACGGGTCGAGTTCGGCGACCTCCTGGGAGAGGTAGGCGAGCTTCACCGTGCGGCCCACCCTGACC
>NZ_WMLF01000814.1 GCF_014156695.1 Streptomyces durbertensis
ACCCCACCCCGCCCGAGCGGCTGGGAGTCCGACGACCTCGACCACCTACCCGAGGCGCCACGGCACACCGAACTCCTCGAAGGCGCGCTGCTCTTCAGGCTCACGCCGCAGCGGTCGTGGCACTCGCGGCTGGTGGAGAACCTGACGTTCGCCCTGCGGCAGGAGGCTCCCGACGGGTTCGAGGTCGAGAGGGAGATGACCGTGCGGCTCGACAGGAAGAGCCGTCCGGAACCGGACATCCTGGTGACCACCGCGGGCTACGACCCGGACCGAACCTGGTACGCGCCCGAGGGCGTGGCCCTGGTCGTCGAGGTCGTCTCCGAGGAGTCCGCCGACCGCGACCGGTCCCTGAAGCCCTTCAAGTACGCGCAGTCACGGCTCCCCCACTTCTGGCGAGTGGAGGACGAGGCAGCCGGGCCGGCGGTCCACACGTACGAGCTCGACGCGATGACCGGCACGTACGTGCCCACCGGCATTCACCGCGGCCGACTGAAGGTCGCCGTCCCCTTTCCGCTCGACGTCGACCTGACCGCTCTGGTGCCGTAGGCAGGGCGGGGCCAGGTCGTGTCGGACGAGGCCCCGCCGAGGCAGGGGGCGTCAGCCCATGGCCTTGTGGCCGTCGATGGTCTCGCGGATGACGTCGGCGTGGCCGGCGTGCCGCGCGGCCTCCTCGATGAGGTGCAGCAGGCCCCAGCGCCAGGAGCGCGGGCCGCCCTTCTGCCATGGGGCGTCCGCGAGCATGAACGTGTCGTCGAGTGACGGCACCTCGCGGACGGCCTTCTCGGTCTCCGCCGCCACCCGGCCGTACCGCTCCAGCAGGACGGCGACGGTCTCCTCCTCGGTGGGGACGAAGCTCTCCTGCCACTCCTTGACGGCCGCCTCGTCGTCGGAGCCGGGGGTGCTGCCGCTGCGCATGGAGTCGATCCAGCCGGTCTCGCCGGAGGTGACGTGCTTGATCAGGCCGGCGAGGGAGAGTTCGCTCGCGCTCGGCGTGCTGCGGGCCTGCTCCTCGGTGAGTCCCTCCACCGCCTGCCGGAACGCCTCGCGCTGGCTGGCCAGCGCGCCGAGCAGGGCGCCGCGCTCGTCACCGTGGACCTCGGGGGGAGTGGTCATG
>NZ_WMLF01000815.1 GCF_014156695.1 Streptomyces durbertensis
GTGTCCCGCCGCGCCCTCACGCGCGGCGGGACACCGGCCCCGCACCTCACCTCCGCGCCGCCGCCCGCAGACGCCGCAACCGCACCTCGTACAGGGTGAACACCAGCACCGTCACCGCGACCAGCGGCAGCACGAACCAGACCATGACCGCCGTGAAGCCGGACAGCGCGTCGTGCTCGGTGGCGGCCAGCACCAGATAGGCCATGTACGCCAGGTACAGCGCGACGAACAGCCCGCCCTCCCACCGGCTGATCACAAACCCGGTGAAGGCGATCGGCAGCAGGGCGACGGACGCGGCCACCATCAGCGGCAGGTCCAGCGCGACGGCTTCCGCCGGAACGGGAAGACCTCCGGCCGCGAGCAGCGCCGGCAGCCCCAGTACAAGACCGATGTTGGCGATGTTGCTGCCCACGATGTTGCCCACCGCCATGTCCCGCTCACCGCGCCGCACGGCCACCACCGACACCGCGAGTTCCGGCAGCGAGGTGCCGACCGCGACCACGGTCAGACCGACCACCAGACTGCTGACCCCCAGCTCGGTCGCCACGTTCACCGCACCCTCCACCAACAGGTGCGCCCCGCCGACCAGCAACGCCACCCCGGCCACCACCAGCAGCACCGCCAGCCACACCGGCAGCGGCCGGAACTCCTCGTCCGCGCCCGACGCCGCCTTCTCCTCGGCCTCCTCCCCCTCCAACACCGCGACCGGCCTCTTCGCCCGCCCCAGCACCACACTCAGCGTCAGATAACCGACCAGCACCGCCAGGAACAGCCCGCCGTCCACCGCCCCGATCCGCCCGTCCAGCGACAGGACCAGCAGCAAACCGGACAGCACCAGCATGATCGGCACGTCGATCCGGATCAGCCGCCGCGTCACGAGCAGCGGCAGCACCAGCGCCGACACACCGAGGATGAGCAGCACGTTCGCGATGTTGCTGCCCACCACGTTACCCACGGCGAGCCCCGGCTCGTCCCGCGCCACGGCCCCCACGGTGACCGCCAACTCCGGCGCGGACGTGGCCAACGAGACCACGGTCAACCCCACCACCAGCGACGAGATACCGGCCCTCCGTGCGAGGCCGGAGGCCCCCCGCACCAACACCTCACCCC
>NZ_WMLF01000816.1 GCF_014156695.1 Streptomyces durbertensis
CCCCTTCCCCTCCTCGTCCCGTTCCTGACGGGAGTCCGCCTTCGCCTGACGGCCCTTGCCGTCGTCCTTCTCACTCTTCTTCCGGACCTCGTCCTTCTCGCCGAGGGCGCCCGCCGACGGCGACTCGCCGGCGCCCAGCTTGTGCTCGCCGGCTCGACCGGCCCGCCCCACACCGCTCGGCGACGGCCCGGCGCCGGGCCCGTCCTCCCCCGCGTCCATCGGGTTGCCGGCCGGCACGGGCCTGGGCTGCGGCCCCCCGCTGACGGTGACACAGCCGGTCAGCGGGCCGACGGCGAGCAGCAGCGTCAGCGCGACGGCCGCGGGGCCGATACGGGTGCGCCGCGGAGGCGCGGGGGGTTGTGGCACGGGAGCCTCCAGCCGGGTGATCCGTAGGCCATGCCCAACGCGTCACCCCTCCGCCAGGACACGCCCCGGGACCCGCCCCCGAACAAGCCGTCGTCCCGGGCGCGCACCGGGCCGTCGCACCGGGCCGTGCGCCGCGCCCGTGCCGGGACCGCCGGTTGTCACGGAGAATGGCCGTGTGCTGGAGATGACACGCGAGACGTTCGAGGGTCTGGTCAGTGACGCGCTCGACCAGGTTCCGCCGGAACTGGCCCGGCTGATGGACAACGTCGCGGTGTTCGTCGAGGACGAGCCGCCGGCCGACGACCCGGAGCTGCTGGGCCTGTACGAGGGGACGCCGCTCACCGAGCGCGGCGAGTGGTACGCGGGGGTGCTGCCGGACCGGATCTCGATCTACATGGGCCCGACGCTGCGCTACTGCCACACGCCGGAGGAGGTCGTCCACGAGGTCGCCGTGACCGTCATCCACGAGATCGCCCACCACTTCGGCATCGAGGACGAACGTCTGCACGAACTGGGCTGGGGCTGAGCCGCCGCTCGCGCCGCGCCGCCGGCCGATAGGCCATTGTCGGGTACGCCCGCAGTTGGGCGCATAGTCCGGCGCCTGCCGGGGCAGAGGGTCGGACATGGCCCGAGCAACACGCCGGCTGTCGCGCCAGTCCGTCAGGTCCGCGCTCAGCCGGGCGGGTGGCCTTCCCGCCCGGGTGGTGCGCCGGCTCCGCGCGGCCGCCCACCCCCGCCCACCGG
>NZ_WMLF01000817.1 GCF_014156695.1 Streptomyces durbertensis
CGCACCCACCAGCCGCCAACGTGGTGAGGAGAAGCCACGGAGGTGACCCGCCATGAAAGCACTCGTCTACCACGGACCGGGGAAGTCGGCCTGGGAGACCGTCCCGGACCCCGACGTCCAGGACGCCGGTGACGCCGTCGTACGCGTCGACACCACGACCATCTGCGGCACCGACCTGCACATCCTCAAAGGCGACGTGCCCGAGGTGCGCCCCGGCACGGTCCTCGGCCACGAGGCCGTGGGCGAGGTCGTCGAGACCGCGCCCGGCGTGACGTCCGTCCGCCCCGGCGACCGCGTGCTCATCTCCTGCATCTCCGGCTGCGGCCGCTGCCGCTTCTGCCGCGAGGGCGCCTACGGGCAGTGCCGGGGCGGTGGCGGCTGGGTGCTCGGCCACCACATCAACGGCACCCAGGCCGAGTACGTCCGCGTCCCGAACGCCGACGTCTCCCTGCACCCGCTCCCGGCCGCCGTCCCCGGCGCCGACGCCGTCCTGCTCTCCGACATCTTCCCCACGGCCTACGAGGTCGGCGTGCTCAACGGGCGCGTCCGCCCCGGCGACACCGTGGTCATCGTCGGCGCCGGCCCCATCGGCCTCGCCGCCGTCGCCGCAGCCCGCCTCTACTCACCCGGCCGGATCATCGTCACCGACCTGGCCCCCGCCCGCCTCGACGCCGCCAAGCGCCTCGGCGCGGACGTCATCGTCAGCGCGGCCGAAGACCCGGCCCGCCTCGTCGACGACCTCACCGACGGCCTCGGCGCCGACGTCGTCATGGAGGCCGTCGGCGTCCCGGACACCTTCGAGCTGTGCACCCGCATGGTCCGCCCCGGCGGCCACGTGGCCAACATCGGCGTCCACGGCAAGCCTGCGACCCTCCACCTCGAAGACCTCTGGATCAAGAACCTCACGATCACCACCGGCCTCGTCGACACCTTCTCCACCCCGATGCTGCTGGACATGCTCGCTGCCGGCCGCCTCCCCGCGTCCTCCCTCGTCACCCACAGCTTCCCGCTGCACGAGATGGAACGCGCCTACGAGGTCTTCGCCCACCCCGCCGAAACCGACGCCCTGAAAGTCGTCCTCACCAGCGAAAACCTCCCCCAAC
>NZ_WMLF01000818.1 GCF_014156695.1 Streptomyces durbertensis
CAGGAGGACGTGGCGGCGGACGTCGGCGGCGATGAGCCGGGGTGTGCGGATGGGCGGGGGTGACGCGGTGAACGAGCGGTAGAGGTTGATCTCGTCCTGGAACCTGGCGGACCAGAAGGGTGTGTGGTCGAGGAGGAGTTTGGCGACGGCGGGGCTGGTGTCGCAGTCGCCGGCCAGCAGGATGGACTTCTCCGTGTGGGCGAGCACCTTCGCGGGGTGGAAGTCCGGGCGGAGTTGTACGGCTGGGCGGGCGACGTGTTCCAGTGAGGGGGCGATGGCGCCGGTTCTCCTTTGGACGGTCTCTCTGGCGGCGGCGTAGAGGGGGTGCCCGGGCGGGGTCAGTGGGTGAGGGCGCGGACGGCTTCGGGGATGGGGGTGTCGCCGGCGACGAGTTCGAGGGTGCGGCGGGCCGTGGCGGGTTCGTCGAGGAGGGCGAGGAGGACGGCGGCGACGTCGTCGCGGCTGATCTCGGCGCGGCCGGTGTGGTCGGCGAGGTGGACGCGGCCGGTGCCGGGGGTGTTGGTGAGGCGGCCAGGGCGGAGGATGGTCCAGTCGAGGTCGTCGCGGGCGCGGACGGCGGTGTCGGCGGCGCCCTTGGCGCGGAGGTAGGCGGCGAAGACGGGGTCGGTGCCGGGTGGCGGTTCCTCGTCGACGCGCATGGCGGAGACGACGAGGAGGCGTCGGACGCCGGCGCGGGCGGCGGCTTCGGCGAAGAGTTCGGCGGCTGCCCGGTCGACGGTCTCCTTGCGGGCGGTGCCGCTGCCGGGGCCCGCGCCGGCGGCGAAGACGGCGGCGTCGGCGCCGCGCAGGAGTTCGGCGACCTCGTCGGCGCCGGCGGTCTCCAGGTCGCAGACGACGGGTTCGGCGCCGGCGGCGCGTACGGTGGCGGCCTTCTCGAGTGTGCCCGTGTCGCGGATGAGTCCGTGTGCGGTGTCGCCGCGGTCGGCGAGGAGTCGTGCGAGTCGGGTGGCGATCTGTCCGGCTCCGCCGGCGATGACTGTGTGCATGTGCCCGACGGTACGCGGGGAGTTGGGCGCGCCGTGGGTGAAGTGGCGGCGTGGCGGTGGCGGTGGCGGCGGCGTGGTGGGGTGTCAGCCCTG
>NZ_WMLF01000819.1 GCF_014156695.1 Streptomyces durbertensis
ACCCCGACCCCCACCGCCGCCGACCGCTTCCGCGCCGCCGTGGACCGCCGCGACCTCACCGCCGTCGAGGAGCTCATCACCGAGGACATCCGCCTCTACAGCCCGGTCAAGTTCCGGCCGTTCGAGGGCCGACCCGCCGTCCTCGGGCTCTTCACCGCCCTCTTCCAGGTCTTCGACGACTTCCACTACATCGGCGACCACACCGGCACCGCCCTGACCAGCACGGACAACACCGAGGCCGCCTCAGCCGTCCTCCTCTTCCGCGCCACCGTGGCCGGCCGCCAGATCCACGGCATCGACCTCCTGCACCTCACCCCCGACGACCGGATCAAGGAGTTCACCGTGATGGTCCGCCCGCAGTCCGCCGTCCAGACCCTCGGCGAAGCAGTCCTCACCGCCCTCACCGCCACCAACCCGACCCCTCAGCCCGGCGCGTAGAAGCACCGCCGCACCCGACGCAACCACGCCTCGGCCGCGGCCTCGTCAGGCGCCTGGGGCAACACACCGGACGTCCGGGCGAAGGCGGCCTCGAAGTCGCTCAACAGCGGCACCGCCGCCTCGGGATCGTCAGCCACCCGCTCCCCGAAGCGGTGGTAACTCTCCGGATCCTCGACCCGCAGGGTCAGCCGACCGGTCCGGTACAGCTCGAACCCCTGCTCACACAACCGCCTCAGATGCCGCGCGTGCTTCGCCACCCTCGCCCGGTTCCCCGCACCACGAGCCACATCCCCGCGACCGCGCAGCTTCCGGAACTGCTGCTCCGCATACCCCAGATAGGCGTCCCGCACCCGCCGCGCACTGAGGAACGCCCCCCGGATCCCGATCAGCTCGTCCCCGAGCCCCGTCCGCACCTCGTACAACTCGTCCGGCAACCAGACGAGTTCCATGACGGTCGGATTGCACCCCAGTGCGAGCCGGCACCACTTGCCCGCCTCGTGCAACGTCCGGTCCGGCGCCGTCGTCACATACGACTCCCGCGGCCCCCGCAGCCCGTGCAACTCCTCGGTAGGCACCGCGAACACCCCCAACCGGTCCACATCCGACCCCTCCCGCGCCAACCCGTACGCGGTAGACCCCACAACCCCCGACAAGAGAACAC
>NZ_WMLF01000082.1 GCF_014156695.1 Streptomyces durbertensis
GCCCTGACCAGCCCTCCCGACCTGCTCGACGGCGTCGCGGACTGGCCACACGTCCCCACCCCCGTCGGCGTCCTCCGCCTCGAACCCGTACGGCCCGGCCGTGACCTCCCGCTGCTCGCGCGGTGGATGAACGACCCGGCGGTCGCCGAGTACTGGCAGCTGGCCGGCCCCGAGCAGACCACCGCCGACCACCTCGCGGCCCAACTCGCCGGCGACGGCCGCAGCGTCCCGTGCCTGGGCGTCCTGGACGGCACCCCGATGAGCTACTGGGAGCTGTACCGGGCCGACCTCGACCCGCTCGCCCGCGGCTTCCCCGTACGACCCCACGACACCGGGATCCACCTGCTGCTCGGACCGCCCGACCGCCGCGGCCGGGGCCTGGGCACCGCGCTGCTGCGCGCGGTCGCCGACCTGGTGCTCGACCAACGCCCCGACTGCCGCCGCGTGCTGGCCGAGCCCGACATCCGGAACGTTCCCTCCGTGGCCGCCTTCCTCGCCGCCGGCTTCCGGCTCACCGCCGAGGTCGACCTCCCCGACAAGCGCGCCGCCCTCGTCGTCTACGACCGGGCGCTGCGCCACCTCCGCTGATCCGCGCACGCCACCTTCCGTCAGCGCGCGACCCCGACCGGGCCGCGCCACGACACTCCCAGAGGAGACCGAGTTGCGCCCCAACCCCGCCGACTGGCGACACGTCTGCCGACAACTCCTGGCCAAGCTCTTCGCCGAACTCGCCTACGAGGGCGTCCTCACCCCGGCACACACCGGCGGCGCCGACTACGAACTCGCCGTGCCCGGCGGCCCCCGCTACCGCTTCCGCGCCACCCGGGGCGCCTACGGCCACTGGCGAATAGCCCCCGACAGCCTCACCCCCGCCACCGACCCGCTGGAGTTCCTCACCCTCGCCCACGAGAGCCTGCTCGGCATGGCCGGCGACACCACGGGCCATCTGCTGCGCGAGCTGACCGCCACCCTCAGCGCCGACGTCCACCTGCGCTCCCGCGCCCTGTCCGCCGCCCGGCTCGCCGACCTCGACTACGCCGAACTCGAAGGCCACCAGACCGGCCACCCCTGGCTCGTCGCCAACAAGGGCCGGCTCGGCTTCTCCGCCGGCGACGCCGCCCGCTACGCGCCCGAGGCCCGCACCGCCCACCGGCTGCCCTGGCTGGCCGCCCACCGCGACCTCGCCGCCTACCGGGCCGTACCCGCGCTGGCCGACCCGCACACGCTCTACCGCGCCGAACTGGACGCCCCGGTGCGCGCCGCGTTCGCCGACACCGTCCGCGACGCCGGCCGCGATCCCGACGACTACCTGTGGCTCCCCGTGCACCCCTGGCAGTGGGACGAGACGATCAGCACCCTGTTCGCCCCGCAGCTCGCCGAGGGCCTGCTGCTCCCGCTGCCGGCGGACGACGACCTGCGCCTGCCCCAGCAGTCGATCCGCACCCTGCTCAACGTCAGCAGGCCGCGACGACGCACCGTCAAGCTGCCGCTGTCCGTGCTGAACACCCTGGTCTGGCGCGGACTGCCCACCGAACGCACCCTCGCCGCGCCCGCCGTGACCGGCTGGATCCACCACCTGCGCGACACCGACCCCTTCCTCCGCGAGGACACCCGTGTTGTCCTGCTCGGCGAGACCGCCTCCGTGACGGTGCGGCACCCCCACTACGACCGGCTGCCCGGAGTGCCCTACCAGTACCGGGAGCTCCTCGGCTGCATCTGGCGGGAGCCGGTCGGCGGCTACCTCGACGGCGGCGAACGCGCCCGCACCCTCGCCGCGCTGCTCCAGACCGACCCGGAGGGGAGGGCGCTCACCGCCGAACTCGTGCACCGGTCGGGGCTTCCGGCCCCGGTCTGGCTCGGCCACCTGATGGAGGCGCTGCTGCCGCCGCTCCTCCACTTCCTCTACCGCTACGGCACCGTCTTCTCCCCGCACGGCGAGAACGTGATCGTCGTCTTCGACGAACACGACGTGCCCGTCCGGCTCGCCGTGAAGGACTTCGTCGACGACGTCAACCTGAGCGCCACCCCGCTGCCCGAACACGCCGACCTGCCACCCGACGTGCGGGAGGTGCTGCTCACGGAACCGGCCGACTTCCTGCCGCAGTTCATCCACTCCGGACTGTTCGTCGGCGTGTTCCGCTACCTCGCGCCGCTGTGCGCCGAGCAGTTGGACGTGCCCGAGCGGGAGTTCTGGTCCCTCGTCCGCGAGACCGTGCTGCGCCACCAGCGGCGCTTCCCCGAGCTGAAGCCGCGCTACGACCTGTTCGACCTGCTCACCCCCCGCATCGGGCGGCTGTGCCTCAACCGCAACCGGCTGCACGCCGACGGCTACCGGGACCGGTCGCAGCGGCCGCACGCGGTCGTCGACGGGACGGTGCCCAATCCGCTGCACCTGCCGTGAGGAGCGGCGGCGCCCGGCGTCCGTGGCGTGATCCGAGCGGGCGCCCGGTGACCGGACGGTGGGTGTCGGTGGCGGCGCGTAAGGTTGCTTGCCTATGAGCACAGCACCCGGCAGACCAGACCTGACCGACCTCCTCAAGGCCGCCGTCGCCTCGGTCGGAGGCACCGAGCGGCCCGGCCAGGTCGCCATGGCCGAGGCCGTGGCCGAGGCGGTCGAGGAGGGCAGCCACCGGCTCGTCCAGGCCGGCACCGGCACCGGCAAGTCCCTGGGCTACCTGGTGCCCGCGCTGGCCCAGGGCGAGCGTGTTGTGGTCGCCACGGCCACGCTCGCCCTGCAGCGCCAGCTCGTCGAGCGGGACCTGCCGCGCGCGGTGGAGGCGCTGCACCCGCTGCTGCGCCGCAGGGCCGCCTTCGCCATGCTCAAGGGCCGGTCCAACTACTTGTGCCTGCACCGGCTGCACGAAGGGGCGCCGCAGGAGGACGAGCCGAGCCTGTTCGACCCGTTCGAGGCCGCCGCGAGGGCCGCCTCGGGCCCCTCCAGCAAGCTCGGCAAGGACCTGGTGCGGCTGCGGGACTGGGCGGACGAGACGGAGACGGGGGACCGCGACGACCTCACCCCCGGAGTCTCCGACCGCGCCTGGGGGCAGGTCTCGGTGTCCTCCCGGGAGTGCCTGGGCGCGTCCAAGTGCGCCTACGGAGCCGAGTGCTTCGCGGAGGCCGCCCGGGAGCGGGCCAAGCTCGCCGAGGTGATCGTCACCAACCACGCGCTGCTGGCGATCGACGCGATCGAAGGCGCCCCGGTGCTGCCGCCGCACGAGGTGCTGATCGTCGACGAGGCGCACGAGCTGGTCTCCCGGGTCACCGGGGTGGCGACGGGGGAGCTCACCCCGCACGGTGTGACCCGGGCCGTGCGGCGGGCCGCGAAGCTGGTCGACGAGAAGATCGCCGACCGGCTGCAGAACGCCGCCGACGGCTTCGAGGCGCTGATGGAGCTGGCACTGCCCGGGCGCCTGGAGGAGGTCCCGGAGGACCTCGCCCACGTGCTCGCTTTGCTGCGGGACGCCGCCCGGGCGACGATCACCGCGCTCGGCGACACCAGGGACCGGTCCGTCGCCGACGAGGACGCGGTGCGCAAGCAGGCGCTGGCCTCCGTGGAGAACGTCCACGACGTGGCGGAGCGGGTGGCGGCGGCCTCCGAGTACGACGTCGTCTGGTACGAGCGTGACGACCGCCGGGGCGCCTCGCTGCGTGTCGCCCCGCTGTCGGTGTCCGGGCTGTTGCGGGAGAAGCTGTTCCACGAGCGCTCGGTGATCCTCACCTCCGCGACGCTCAAGCTGGGCGGGGACTTCAACGGCGTGGGCGCCTCGCTCGGCCTCGGCCCGGAGGGGAAGGACGACGCGGAGCTGCCGCAGTGGCGCGGCCTCGACGTCGGCTCGCCGTTCGACTACCGCAAGCAGGGCATCCTCTACGTCGCCCGGCACCTGGCGCCGCCCGGCCGCGAGGGCAGCCGGACGGACATGCTGGCGGAGCTGTCCGAGCTGGTGGAGGCCGCCGGGGGGCGCACCCTCGGGCTGTTCTCCTCGATGCGGGCCGCCCAGGCCGCCGCCGAGGAGCTGCGCGGCCGGCTGGACGTGCCCGTGCTGCTCCAGGGCGAGGAGACGCTGGGCGAGCTGATCCGGCGCTTCGCGGCCGACGACCGCACCTGCCTGTTCGGCACGCTCTCGCTCTGGCAGGGCGTGGACGTGCCGGGCCCGAGCTGCCAGCTCGTGGTCATGGACCGCGTCCCGTTCCCGCGTCCCGACGACCCGCTGACCAGCGCCCGGCAGAAGGCGGTGGAGGAGGCCGGCGGCAACGGGTTCATGGCGGTGGCCGCGACGCACGCGGCGCTGCTGATGGCGCAGGGCGCCGGGCGGCTGATCCGGGCCACGGGCGACCGGGGTGTGGTGGCGGTGCTCGATCCGCGGATCGCCACCGCCCGGTACGGCGGCTTCCTGCGCGCCTCGATGCCGGACTTCTGGTACACGACGGACCGCAACCAGGTGCGCCGCTCACTGGCGGCGATCGACGAGGCCGCCCGCAAGGAGGCGACCGGCTGACGCCGGGCGCCCTGCGGGAGGGCGGGCCCCGGGGCAGGCGCAGAAGGACCCCGGGGCCCGGTCTGGCGGTAGGGAGGACCGCACGCGACCAGGGTCGGCGGCGCGGAGCCGCCGCGACGACGGGTCAGACCCGCCGCATGACGGCGACGACCTTGCCCAGGATGGTGGCGTCGTCACCGGGGATCGGCTGGTAGGCCGCGTTGTGCGGGAGCAGCCACACATGGCCGTCCTCCCGCTTGAAGCGCTTGACGGTGGCCTCGCCGTCGAGCATGGCGGCCACGATGTCGCCGTTCTCGGCGACCGGCTGGCGGCGCACGGTGACCCAGTCGCCGTCGCAGATGGCCGCCTCGATCATCGAGTCACCGACGACCTTGAGGACAAAAAGCTCGCCGTCGCCCACCAGTTGACGGGGGAGCGGGAAGACGTCCTCGACGGACTCCTCGGCCAGGATGGGACCGCCGGCGGCGATCCGGCCGACCAGCGGCACGTAGGACGCGGCGGGCTTGCCGGCCGTCTCCGTCGCCGCCTGCGTGCTCGTCGGCGTCTCGGAGCCGCGGACCTCGTACGCCCGGGGGCGGTGCGGGTCGCGCCGCAGGAAGCCCTTGCGCTCCAGAGCCATCAGCTGGTGCGCCACCGACGAGGTGCTGGACAGCCCGACGGCCTGGCCGATCTCGCGCATGGACGGCGGGTACCCGCGGCGTTGCACGGAGTCGCGGATGACCTCGATGACACGGCGCTGCCGGTCGGTGAGTCCGCTGCTGTCCGCGCGGATGCCGGGGGGGCGGCCCGGCAGGGCCCGGCCGGGCTTGCCGGGTACCGTCTCCGTGGAAGCGGGCGGGCCCGCCGGGCCGGGCGCGCCCGGCATGCCCGGCGCGCGACCGAGCCTGGGTGGCTCCGCCGGCCTCCCGGAACGGTCGAGACGCTGTTGCGCGGCGATGCTTGCGCTGTCTGCGGTGGTGGTCACGTCGGCCCCTCTCAAACGGTTCTCCCTACGGGCAACGGTAGTTGCTTTCGAAAGGTTGCGCCAAACACACGTTCGAGTGAAATGTGCGGGTTCGGCAGCCGGGCGAGGCCCGCTCGGTGTATGCGCGACGGCGCCCGACGGGTGCTCGACAGGCGCCCGCCGGAGCGCCGGCGGGTGGCCCGGCGGGTCGTCCGGCGGGTCGTCCGGCGGGTCGGCCCGCGCGGTGCCCGGAGAGTCGCGGCTCGTCGCCTCCCGGTGCCTCCCGGACGCCGGGCCCCGGGGGTCCCTGGGGTACTCTCTCGTACGTTCCGGGCCGGGCGGCGCGGCGACACGCGAAACGGCGTATTGCCTCAGCCGCCACCAGATCTAGTGGTTACATGGCTCCCGGCCACCCACAGGTTGTGTCCCCGCGTGCTTTTCGGCGGTGGGGATCGCCTATGCTGGGGGCTGGTTCCGACCGCTGGGCGACCGGCCTTCGGAGCCGTCGGATCATGCTGCGCCATCGAGGGTGAGAGAGGGTGGGACGCGATGCACTGTCCCTTCTGCCGACACCCCGACAGCCGCGTCGTCGACAGCAGGACCACCGATGACGGCACCGCGATCCGCCGCCGCCGCCAGTGCCCGCACTGCTCCCGTCGGTTCACGACACTGGAGAACGCGTCACTGACGGTGATCAAGCGGAGCGGCGTCACCGAGCCCTTCAGTCGGGACAAGGTGATCGCCGGAGTGCGCAAGGCATGCCAGGGACGCCCGGTCACCGAGGACGCCCTCGCCCAACTCGGCCAGCGGGTCGAGGAGGCGGTGCGCTCCACCGGCAGCGCCGAGCTGTCCACACACGACGTCGGCCTCGCCATACTCGGCCCCCTGCGGGAGCTGGACGTGGTGGCCTACCTGCGGTTCGCGTCCGTCTACCGGGCGTTCGACACGCTGGAGGACTTCGAGGCCGCGATCGAGGAGTTGCGGACGGTTTCCCCGTCCGCCCGGGCGGACGGGGAAACCGCGCGGACCGGCGGGGCCGGTTCCGACGGTTCCGATCAGGACCCCGCGACCGCCACCGCCGCCGCGCGTCGGCCGCAGTCCAGCGCTGCCGGCTGACGGCGCGCGCACGCGCGAGAGGACCGGCCCGCGCTGACGCGGCCGGCGACCAGACAGTAACCGTGAACCGGGAAGTACCGGGGCACATCGGGTGTTATGCCCGCACAGGGAGGCGGAATGACTGAGACGACGAGCGGCCCGGCACGGAGTTCCCGTGCCAAGGGCGGCAAGGCGAGCAAGGGGCTGCGCGTCGAGCGCATCCACACCACTCCCGGCGTGCATCCGTACGACGAGGTCGTCTGGGAGCGGCGCGACGTCGTCATGACGAACTGGCGCGACGGCTCGGTCAACTTCGAGCAGCGCGGCGTGGAGTTCCCCGACTTCTGGTCGGTGAACGCCGCGAACATCGTCACCAGCAAGTACTTCCGCGGCGCCCTGGGCACCGAGCAGCGGGAGACGAGCCTCAGGCAGCTCATCGACCGCGTGGTGACGACGTACCGCAAGGCCGGTGAGGAGCACGGGTACTTCGCGTCGCCCGCCGACGCCGAGATCTTCGAGCACGAGCTGGCCTACGCCGTGCTGCACCAGATCTTCGCGTTCAACTCCCCGGTGTGGTTCAACGTCGGCACCAAGCAGCCCCAGCAGGTCTCCGCCTGCTTCATCCTGTCCGTCGACGACTCCATGGAGTCCATCCTCGACTGGTACAAGGAAGAGGGGATGATCTTCAAGGGCGGCTCCGGAGCCGGCCTGAACCTCTCCCGCATCCGCTCCTCCAAGGAACTGCTCTCCTCCGGCGGCAACGCCTCCGGCCCGGTCTCCTTCATGCGCGGCGCCGACGCCTCCGCCGGCACGATCAAGTCCGGCGGCGCCACCCGCCGCGCGGCCAAGATGGTCGTGCTCGACGTCGACCACCCCGACATCGAGGCCTTCATCGAGACGAAGGTCAAGGAGGAGGAGAAGATCCGCGCCCTGCGCGACGCGGGCTTCGACATGGACCTCGGCGGTGACGACATCACCTCCGTCCAGTACCAGAACGCCAACAACTCCGTGCGGGTCAACGACGCCTTCATGAAGGCCGTCGAGTCCGGCGGGAAGTTCCCGCTGCGCGGGCGGCTCACCGGCGAGACGATCGAGGAGGTCGACGCCCGCGCGCTGTTCCGCAAGATGGCCGAGGCCGCCCACGCCTGCGCCGACCCCGGCATCCAGTACGACGACACCATCAACCACTGGCACACCTCGCCGGAGACGGGCCGCATCACCGCCTCCAACCCGTGCAGCGAGTACATGCACCTGGACAACTCCTCGTGCAACCTCGCCTCGCTGAACCTCATGAAGTTCCTGCGGGACGACAACGAGGGCAACCAGTCCTTCGACGCCGAGCGCTTCGCGAAGGTCGTCGAACTGGTCATCACCGCGATGGACATCTCCATCTGCTTCGCCGACTTCCCGACCGAGAAGATCGGCGAGACCACCCGCGCGTTCCGCCAGCTCGGCATCGGCTACGCCAACCTCGGCGCGCTGCTGATGGCCACCGGCCACGCCTACGACTCCGACGGCGGCCGCGCGCTCGCCGGTGCCATCACCTCCCTGATGACCGGCACCTCCTACCGCCGCTCCGCGGAGCTGGCCGGCGTCGTCGGCGCGTACGACGGCTACGCCCGCAACGCCGAGGCGCACAACCGCGTCATGCGCCAGCACGCCGACGCCAACGACGCCGCCACCCGGATGGACGACCTGGACACCCCCGTCTGGGCCGCCGCCACCGAGGCCTGGCAGGACGTGCTGCGGCTCGGCAAGAAGAACGGCTACCGCAACGCGCAGGCCAGCGTCCTCGCGCCCACCGGCACCATCGGCCTGATGATGGACTGCGACACCACCGGCGTCGAGCCCGACCTCGCGCTGGTGAAGTTCAAGAAGCTGGTCGGCGGCGGCTCGATGCAGATCGTCAACAACACCGTGCCGAAGGCGCTCAAGCGACTGGGCTACCAGTCCGAGCAGATCGAGGCGATCGTCGCGCACATCGCCGACCACGGCAACGTCGTCGACGCGCCCGGCCTCAAGCCCGAGCACTACGAGGTCTTCGACTGCGCCATGGGCGAGCGCTCCATCTCGCCGATGGGCCACGTCCGGATGATGGCCGCCGCGCAGCCCTTCCTCAGCGGCGCGATCAGCAAGACCGTCAACATGCCCAGCACCAGCACCGTCGAGGACGTCGAGGAGATCTACCTCCAGGGCTGGAAGCTCGGCACCAAGGCGCTCGCCGTCTACGTCGAGAACAGCAAGGTCGGCCAGCCGCTCTCCGCGAAGAAGAAGGACGAGGAGAGCAAGCCCGCTACCGCTCCCGCCGAGCAGGCGCCGGAGAAGACGGTCGAGTACCGCCCGGTCCGCAAGCGGCTCCCCAAGGGCCGCCCCGGCATCACCACCTCCTTCACGGTCGGCGGCGCCGAGGGCTACATGACCGCCAACTCCTACCCGGACGACGGCCTCGGCGAGGTCTTCCTGAAGATGTCCAAGCAGGGCTCCACCCTCGCGGGCATGATGGACGCCTTCTCCATCGCCGTCTCCGTCGGCCTCCAGTACGGCGTGCCGCTGGAGACGTACGTCTCGAAGTTCACCAACATGCGCTTCGAGCCGGCCGGCATGACCGACGACCCGGACGTGCGGATGGCGCAGTCCATCGTGGACTACATCTTCCGCCGGCTGGCGCTCGACTTCCTGCCCTTCGAGACCCGCTCCGCACTCGGCATCCACTCGGCCGCCGAGCGTGAGCGTCACCTGGAGACCGGCTCCTACGAGCCGGACGAGGACGTCGACGTGGAGGGCCTGGCGCAGTCCGCGCCCCGCCACAGCGAGAAGCCCGCGGCTCCCGCCCCCGCCGCCGCGCCCTCCCAGGCGCACAACTCCACCGAGCTGGCGGAGATGCAGCTCGGGCTGAGCGCGGACGCACCGCTGTGCTTCTCCTGCGGCACCAAGATGCGCCGCGCCGGCAGCTGCTACCTCTGCGAGGGCTGCGGCTCCACCAGCGGCTGCAGCTGACACGGCGGCCCGACACGCATGACGCCCGGAGGGGCGGCGTCCCGACCTGCGGCCGCCGCCCCTCCGGCGTGTTGTCCCGTGCGTCCCCCGCGAGGGGCCGGCGTCGACAAGTAGGACGATCAGCGACCCGGATGGCCGTACCATGGCGCGGTGCTGGTCAAGTGGATGCGGTGTGTGGTGACCGACCGTCGCGGCTTCGAACGCGCGCAGCGGAAGTGGGCCGGGCTGCTCGGTGAACCCGGGTTCCGCGGGCAGGGCGGCGGCTGGAGCCGGTCCCGGCCCGGCACCGTCCACCTCTTCGGCTTCTGGGAGAGCCGCTCCTTCTACGACTCCTTCATGGCGCGCTCCCACGACAGGCTGCACGCCGCCCAGGTCGGCACCTACACCGACATGCGCGCGCTGCTGTTCGAGCACCGCTTCGACGTCAAGACCGGCTTCCGCCCGGAGTTCACCGGCGCCGACCTGCTGAGAGTCGCGCACTGCACCGTGCACAACGACCGCATCGACAACTACACCCACATGCAGGAGAAGGTCTGGAACCCGGCGATGGCCGGCTCACCGGGCATGCTGCGCGGGCTCTTCGCCCAGGCGGCGAGCGAGGACGAGTTCCTCGTGCTGTCGATGTGGGACTCCCGAGCCGAGCACGGCAAGTACCGCGTCGAACGGGTCGAGCGCCTCGCGCTGCGTGCCCAGACCCTCGCCGACCTCGCCGCCGTGGACGGCGACGTCATCGACCTCGAACCTGCCTGGACGGTGGAGGCCAGGACCGGCGGCGACCTGGACACCGGCCGACTGCTGTCCTGAGCCCGGACCACCGGCCGTGCCTTCGCCGGCGCGTGCCGCACCGCGCGTCGCTCGCCGCGCGTCCCCCGCCCGCGCCTCCTACGGCAGCCCGGTCTGACCGCCCGCGTTCCCCCGGCTACGCTGGAGTCATGGCACGTCCACGTCGCATCGTCCTCCTGCGCCACGGGGAGTCCGAGGGCAACGTCGACGACTCCGTCTACGAGCGTGTGCCCGACCACGCGCTCGCCCTCAGCCCACGCGGCCGCAGCCAGGCCATCATGGCCGGTGAGCGGCTGCGCGAGCTCTTCGGCGGCGAGCGGATCTCCGCCTACGTCTCGCCCTACCGCCGCACCCTCCAGACGTACCGGCTGCTCGGCCTGGACCCCACCCTCGTCCGGGCCCGCGAGGAACCCCGGCTCCGTGAGCAGGACTGGGGGAACTGGCAGGACCGCGCCGACGTACGCCGCCAGAAGGCCGCCCGCGACGCCTACGGGCACTTCTTCTACCGCTTCGCGCAGGGCGAGTCGGGTGCCGACGTGTACGACCGCGTCGGAGCGTTCCTGGAGAGCCTGTGGCGCAGCTTCGAGGCCCCGGACCATCCGCCGAACGTCCTGCTCGTCACCCACGGCCTCACCATGCGGCTGTTCTGCATGCGCTGGATGCACTGGAGCGTCGCCGAGTTCGAGTCCTTGTCGAACCCGGACAACGCCGAGACCCGAGCACTGCTCCTCGGCGTCGACGGCAGGTACCACCTCGACCGGCCCTTCGAACGCTGGTGCCAGCCGGAGTCCTACGAGATGCTGTGATCACGGGCGTCCCGCACCGCTCCCCGGTGACGGCCGAGGCGCCGCGTACCGACTGACCGATGTGGACAGCCCGGGATAGAGTCGGGACACGATGACCGTAGACCCCGTCCGCCACCGCCGAGCGATGGCGAGCCTGCGCGGGCTGTCCATCGGGGACGCCCTCGGCTCGCAGTTCTTCGTGCCCACCAACTATCCGCTCCTGCACCGGCGTGAGGCGCCGCCGGGCTCCTGGCAGTGGACGGACGACACCGAGATGGCCGCCTCCGTCGTGGCGGTACTCCTCGAACGGGGAGCGGTCCACCAGGACACGCTCGCCGCCTCCTTCGCCCACCGGCACGACTTCGACCGGGGCTACGGGCCGGCCGTCAACCGCATGCTGCGCCAGATCCGCCAGGAGGGCGCCGACTGGCGCGAACTGGCCTCCGCCCTCTTCGACGGCCGCGGCTCCTGGGGCAACGGCGCCGCCATGCGCGTCGCGCCGCTCGGCGCCTGGTTCGCCGACGACGCCGAGCGCGCCGCGGTGGAGGCCGAGCACTCCGCGTTTGTCACCCACCAGCACCGGGAGGCAGTCTGCGGCGCGATGGCGGTGGCCGCGGCGGCGGCCCTGCGCGCGGCCGTCCCGCGCTGGCGGGTCGAGGAAGGCCCCCGGCTGCTGGACGCGGTGGTGGAGCTGGTGCCCCGCAGCGCGGTCCAGGCCGGGCTGCGAAGGGCCCGCGACATGCTCGACTACGGCGACGTCGCCACCGTCGCCGCCGTCCTCGGCTGCGGCCGGCGCACCAGCGCACACGACACCGTGCCGTTCGCGCTGTGGGCCGCCACCCGCCACGGCGGCGACTTCACCGAAGCCGTCTGGGCCGCCGCGACCGCCGGCGGGGACGTCGACACCACCTGCGCCATCGTCGGCGGCGTACTCGCCTCCGGCCCCGACTGCCGCGTGCCCGAGGAATGGCACCGCCGCGCCGAACCGCTGCCCGGGTGGGTCACCGGTGAGGCGGCGCGACCGGCCGAGTAGGCTTGGCGGTGTGCCGTACGACCCACCCACACATCGCGTCGAGCGGTCGCTGAGGGCGACTACCGGAGCGAGGATCATCGCCGGTGTCGACGAGGTCGGCCGTGGCGCATGGGCCGGCCCCGTGACGGTCTGCGCCGCCGTGACCGGTCTCCGCAGGCCGCCGGAGGGCCTGACCGACTCCAAGCTCCTCACCGCCCGTCGGCGTGAGGAACTGGCCGAGGTGCTCGCCGGCTGGGTCACCGCCCACGCGCTGGGCCACGCCTGGCCCGAGGAGATCGACGGGCTGGGGATGACGGCCGCCCTGCGACTGGCCGCCGTACGCGCGCTCGGCGCGCTCCCGACACGACCCGACGCGGTGATCCTCGACGGCAAGCACGACTACCTCGGCTCCCCCTGGCGTGTGCGCACGGTGGTGAAAGGCGACATCAGCTGTGTCGCGGTGGCTGCGGCCTCCGTCCTCGCCAAGGTCCGCCGTGACGCCCTCATGGCCGAACTGGGCGCAGACCACGCCGAGTTCGGCTTTGACGCCAACGCGGGCTATCCTGCGCCCGTGCACAAGGCGGCCCTGGCCGAGCTGGGGCCCACGCCGCACCACCGACTGTCCTGGTCCTACCTGGACGCACTGCCTCGGTGGCGGCATCTGAAGAAGGTCAGGCCACTTGACCCGGCCGTGATCCCAGCGCCCCGCGGGGCAGCGGGCCGGCCGACGGCGACCGACGGCCAACTGGACTTCTTCTCCGCCGCCTCCGACGGAGACGGGCAGCCCGCCACGGGGGCCGTTTCCACACAACCCGCCGATGCCCCGCGCCCCGGCGTTTGATAGACAACACACCATGCCTCATAGCTCCGAGGAGCCCCAGATTCACCCGAGCGTTCCTGGCCCGCGCAAGCCCGCGGTTCCAGCCCGAACCCCGCAGACAGCCCGTGCCGCCACGCCGGGCCCCCGACCCACACCAGGCCCCCGGCCGGGCCCGCGCCCCGCACCGCCGCGTGCGGACCGCAGCAGCCGACCGGGCGACGGACGGCCCGGGCCGGCCCGCGGCGGTACGGCAACCGCCGTCGCGCCGCAGTCGGCGCCGCCCGCGGCTCAGATCCAGCTTGTGGAGACCTCCGAGTCGTCCGCCGTCGCGACGGCGGACGAGACCGTCGACCGGCTGCTGGACGAGGGCCGCGCGCCTTCCGAGGTGCTGGTGCTGACCACCGGTGATCCGCACCCGTGGGCGCAGCACGAGCTGTCCTTCGGAGAGGACGCGTACTGGCGCCAACAGGCCGAGGGCGACGACGTCTTCGCCGCCCACGCCACTGCGGTGGGCCGGACTGACAGCCGGCCCGTGGTGGTGCTGGCCGTCAACGGCGGCACCGACGAGGACGTGGCCGCCGCGCTGCCCGCCGCACTGGCCAAGGCCGGCGCCCAGCTCGTCGTGTGCGGAGAGGCCGGACGCCTGAGCGCCCTGCTGTGAGGCCCGGCGGGCGGATGGTGGGCGGCGTGCCCGCCCACCATCCGTCCGCGGCTCCACGCGGCGGGTCCGCGCCGTGGTTCCCGGCCTCAACCGGCGAACTACCGGGCCAGCAGGCTTTCGGTCGGCCGGGCCAGGAAACTCCCGGTGCCTTCCGCCGCCGGGCTCAGGCCCGCCGACGCGGCGGGCCGCGCCGCCTGAGCGCTGCGAGGCGCCCGAGCGCCGCGCGAAGCCTGGACGCTCCGCGCCCCGCGTGGACCCTGCCGCGACGAACCCGTGGGGGCGGCCTCGACCCGGGAGGCGTCGACCCGGGCCGCGTGGACCGGTTCCGCCGTGTCCGCTCTCGCCGTGTCCGCTTTTGCCGTGTCCGCTTTCGCGTCGGCTTCCTGCGGGGGAAGACGGTCGAGAGGGACAACAGGGTTCCGCCCCCGCCGATCGTCGCCCACGACCCGCCAGCCCGCCGGCGTCAGGGAGACGTAGGCGCCGCACCGCAGACCGTGCAGCGCGCAGGCGTCCCGCAGCCCCCACATCCAGGCCCCGTCCTCCTCCGTCCAACGGCCTTCCCCGTCCCGGCAGTAGAGCAGCACGCCCGTTCGTATCGGCCTTCGGCGGCGGAGGTCGTGCGGGATCACCCGACGAAGGCGGGCCAGCAGGGCGTTCCGCAGCTCCCAGCCGTCGAGCCGACCGCCGTGCTCGAACGAGGCGCTGGCGACGATGCGTTCCTCCGGCCCGAGCACACCGAGTACGGCGGTGCCCGGCGTCGGCGCGTGGAGTTCCGACAGTCCGGCCACCACGTCCCGGGGGTTTCGCAGCAACGGCACCTCCGCCGCTGTCCACTCCGCCGGTTCCAGCACCCGGGCCAAGCGCGTGGGCGACTCGCGGATGGGCGTGGGGCCGGAGCCGAGTATGCCGAAGGCCATGAGCGTCCTCCCTTCCTCTGCGCGCCCGGCGTCGACGGATCGTCGGGGCAGAAGCGCAGGAACGCACACCACGTCAGGCCGTACTGGCCGCGTGGTCCGACAACGGGGAGCCGCTGACAATTCTCGCCGTCACGTGGCCCGGCGGCAATGAGCATTTCCGGGCGCCGGCCCCGAGGACCTGCGCGGCCCCCTCATCCGACAGGAATCATGGCTCCCTTGACCCCCTTCCTACCCCTTCGGCGGATCATCGAAGCGCCCGGGCGGCGAGATGGCCGACTCCCGTACCGGGCCGACGCACCCGGCGTTTGCCCTCCCTCGCTCCCTCGCTCCCTCGCCGCTCTCCGGGCACCTCACCCCTGCACGGCGAGCACCAGCGGCAGAACCTCCGGCGCTCCCGCCTGCCGCAGCAGGCGGGCGGCGACCGCCAGCGTCCATCCGGTGTCGGTGAAGTCGTCGACGAGGAGCAGAGGCCCTTCCGCCGCGGCCACGGCCTCGGCGAGGTCCGGCGGAAGAGCGAGGGACGCCTGCACCGCCCGGACGCGCTGGGCGCTGTTGCTGTGCCCGGGCGCCGACACCGTGTCGGACCGGCTCAGCGAGCCGAGCAGGGGTATCCGTCCGATGGAGGCGATCCCCTCCGCGAGTGTGGTCACCAGGCGGGGCCTGTGCGACGAACCGACGGAAACCACCGCCACCGGCCGCCGCCTGTTCCGGCCCGCGCCGGCCCATCCCTCTGACGACCTGGCCCAGTCAGCGAGGACGCCGACGGCCGCGCGCATCACGTCGTCGGGGACCGGGCCGTCCGCCGCGCCCTGGACGAACAGGGGGCGCAGGCGGTTTCCCCAGCCGATGTCCGAGAGCCGGCCGAGCGCCCGCCCGGTCGAGGCCTGCTCGTCGGCGGGGATGCGCCCTTTCAGCGGCAGGCCGACCGCCTCCAGCCCCGAGGGCCACAACCGGCGTGGCACCACCTCCACACCGGCCCGGACCAACTCGCCCTGGGCGGCGGCCAGCGACTCGGGGGAGACGTTCGCCTCGAACCGGGCGCCCGCGCAGTTGTCACAACGGCCGCAGGCGTTGGTGTCCGGGTCGTCCAACTGCCGCCGCAGGAAGTCCATCCGGCAGGCCCCGGTACGGACATACTCCCGCATGGCCTCCTGCTCGGCCGTTCGCTGCTGAGCGACCCGGGCGTAGCGTTCCGCGTCGTACTCCCACGG
>NZ_WMLF01000820.1 GCF_014156695.1 Streptomyces durbertensis
GCTGGCGGACTGGCCGGCGGTGGGGCCGGCGGTCGGGCCCTGGGTGACGGTTTCGCCGGGGGCGCCGGTCTGTTCCTGCGGCAGCGGGGTGCCGGGGAGGTGGTTGCGGGGGGTGTCGACGGAGTCGGGCACGGTGGCGACCTGCGCCGACCGTACGGCGCTGCCCAACATCGAGCCGATGAGGAGGGCGAGTCCGACGAACAGGGTGACGAGGAGGGTGCCGCGTCGCAGTACCCGGCGTCGCAGGTCCCACAGGGAGACGCGGGGGCCGAGTCGGCGCCAGGCCTCGCCGGCGAGGCGGGCGTCGAGGGAGTAGACGGGTGCGCCGGCGATGATCAGCGGGGACCAGGCGGCCAGGTAGATGATGTCCGGCGCGTCGTAGGCGGCGACGGTGCGCCAGCTGACGGTGACGAGCAGCGCGGCGGAGAGCAGCGCGCCGAGGCCGGCGGCGACCCGCTGCCACAGCCCGAGGATGGTCAGGACTCCGACGATGACCTGGAGGAACGCGACGGTGAGGCCCGCGCCGACCGGGTGGGCGACGGCGAAGGAGTGCAACGGGGAGGCGATGGCCCACGGTTCGAGGCCCTGGAGCCAGGTGACCATGGAGCCGCGCTCGCCGCCGTCGAAGTAGACGGGGTCGGTGAGCTTGCCCATCCCGGCGTAGAGGGAGATGAACCCGAGGAAGATCCGCAGCGGCAGCAGGACGATGCCGAGGTTCATGCGGCGGTGCGGGTAGTAGGCGTGACGTACGGCGTCGCGTCCCGGGCGGTCGCCGTGGCCGTCGACGGCGCGTTCGTCGCGCTCGTCGTACGGGTCGTAGCCGTCGCCGTCGTAGCCGTCGTGGCCGTCGGCGGCGTGGCCGGTCGGGCGTGGCTCGTCGTAGGCGCCGCCCGCCGGGCGCATGCCGTCCAGCAGGGGCGCGGAGGGCTGCGGGACGCGGGGGGTGACGACGGTCGGCGCGGTGTCCGTCCCCGGCGTGACCCGGGGGAGCACCTGGGTGGCGGCCGCGCCGCCGGCCGGCAGGGTCGTGGAGTGCCGGACCGCCTGGAGGAGTTGGCCGGCGGCCGCGTCGCCGGGGGTGGCGCGACCGGTCCACAC
>NZ_WMLF01000821.1 GCF_014156695.1 Streptomyces durbertensis
TCACAGGCCGATTCCCCCGCCCCACCCTACGGACAACCACCGCCCGGAGGAACAGCCGCTCGCCACCACTCGTACTCTGAACGCCACTTGGCGCCGTCCCTCTCGTAGTCGACCACGCCGACGACCGAGCCTCCCCACTACGACCCCCGAAAGCCCCGGAATGACAGACGACGAGCATGTACCCGCCGTCCTCTCCCTCGCACGCGAACTGGGCGGCATGGGCGAGGCCGGGGCGGCGGCCCGCGGCGCCCTCGCCTCGGCGGTCAGCCTGGCGAGCAACGGAGAACCCGACTCGGCGGTGGACGACCTCTGCCACATCATCGCGGCCTTCCGCATCACGCTGGACGACGGACAGAGGGCCGAGCTGGCACGGCTGGCCCGAGCTCTCGGCGTGGACGACCTGATCGACGAGAACAGCAACCCGACGCCCTCGTACCCCGACCACGCCCAGGTCACGCCCGAGCACGGCCCCCCGCAGAACTGAGTACCCGTACTCATCCCTTCCCCGCTGCCTGCGGCCAGGATGGTGATCGTTCGCCCGCCTCCCCGGCGGGCCCGCCACCACTCCGCAGGAGGAGAGCCCCATGCTCGGTCGTGCCGCGAGTGCACTCGTGCCGCTCTTCGGTCGCCTGACGATCAGCCGCGATCCCGCCGCGGCGCTCGCGCCGGGCAGCATCGTCGCCGCCAACCACACCTCGCTGAGCGACCCCGCGATCGTGCTGGCGGCGCTGTACCGCCTCGGCGTGGAGCCCGTCGCGCTGGCGACCGCCGGCCTGTGGCGCGTACCGCTGCTGGGACGCGTGCTCACGCGGGAGGGCTACGTCCCCGTGCACCGCCGCGACGCCCGGGCCGCGCGGGCCCTCGACGGCGCGGCGGCGGCCCTCGCCGAGGGTCGCGTCGTACTGATCTACGGCGAGGGCGGACTGCCGTCCCACCGCCGGGCGGCGGAGGAGCCGCCCCGACCGTTCCGGGGCGGCATCGCACGCCTCGCCCGCACCACCGGCGCACCGGTGATCCCGCTCGGCCAGTCCGGCGCCCGCCGCCTCACCTCCGGCAGCACCGCCAAGCAGCTCGCCGGCCTCGCCACGGCCCCGCTC
>NZ_WMLF01000822.1 GCF_014156695.1 Streptomyces durbertensis
GCTCTTGATCGTGCCGAGCGGCAGCCCGGTGCGTTCGGCGATCTGGCTGTGTGTCAGGTCTTCGTAGAACGCCAGGTGGAGGACCCGGCGTTGGGCCTCGGGGAGGCGCGCGAGTTCCTCGGCCACCAGCACGCGGTCGATGACCACGTCGGCGGGCGAGGGGGTGTCGAGGCGGGGCGCGCGGGCGCCGAGCGTGGCGACGAGGTCGCTCCGGCGCGTACGGGCGGAGAGCGCGTCGACGATCTTCCGGCGGGCGATGCCGACCAGCCAGCCGCCGAGCGCGCCGCGTTCGGGCCGGTATCCGGCGCGGCCGCGCCAGGCGGCGAGGAAGACCTGCTGGGTGACGTCCTCGGCCTCGCGGGAGTCGCCGAGTGTGCGGGTGGCCAGACCCAGGACGAGGCCTCCCCACCGCTCGTAGAGCGTGGCGAGCGCGCGCTCGTCGCCGGCGGTGAACGCGGCGGCGAGCCGGGCGTCCTCCGGCTGCCGCCGCGCGGGGGCGGGGACGCCGCCCGGGTCGCCGACGGCCGCTGGACGCGGGGTGTGCCGCACGGCCGACGGCGCCGGTGGTGCGGTGACGGTGGCGGTCATGGGGGCCACTCCTTCCGCCGGGCCCGAGCCCGGCTGACGGACCTCCGCGGCGGTTCGGTGCGCGTGGGCCGTGGGGCCCGTCCGCCGCTGCGGACGGCTGTCTCCGTCCGTCACCGCCCAGAGTTCGCCGACCGCACGCAGGCGACAACTTGCATCGTTTTTGCGTCGTATCAGGAGTACGCTGGGGAGCATGTCGGACAGCACACGCGCGGACGGCGGCACGGCGGGCCCGGGTCTCACCACGGGCGCGGTGGCCCGGAAGCTGGGCGTCGCGCCCACGACGCTGCGCTCGTGGGACCGCCGGTACGGCGTCGGCCCGGCCGAACGCGGGGACGGACGCCACCGCCGCTGGTCCCCGGCGGATGTCGCCATGCTGGAACGGATGTGCCGGCTGACGTCGCTCGGAGTGCCGCCGGGCGAGGCCGCGAAACGGGCACGCGACCCCCGCGCGGAGGACGTCGCGGAGCCCCCGCCAGGACCGCTCGCCCCACCCCTCGCCGAACC
>NZ_WMLF01000823.1 GCF_014156695.1 Streptomyces durbertensis
CGGCTGGAAGCAGCCGGGGGGCGTTCTTCTGGGTTCCGCGTATCGGAGGTGGAGGTCCGGAGGTGTGGAGGTGCCGGACGAGCGGGCCGTCAGGCCACGTTGACCCGCTGGCCGGGCGGGGCCGCCTCCAGCCAGGCGAGGAACCCGGTGAGCGCGTCCTCGCTCATCGCCAGCTCCACCCGGGTGTCACGCAGCCGGCAGGCCAGCACCACCGCGTCGGAGAGCAGTGCCAGCTCCTCCTCGCCCTGCGGGGTGCGGCGGTTGACCACCTCGATCACCTCGCGCTCCAGCATGCGACGCGGGCGCGGCGCGTAGGAGAAGACGCGGAACCACTCGACGCGGTCGCCCCGGTAGCGGGCGACACCGTAGCTCCAGCCCTTGCCCTTGGGGTCCGCGGTGTCGTCCTCCGGGGCCTCCCAGCGCAGGCTGCAGTCGAACGTGCCGCCCGAGCGCTGGATGAGCCGGCGCCGGAGGCCGAACACAAAAAGCCCCAGGACGACCAGCAGCAGGAACAGTCCGCACAGCAGCAGAGCGAGGACCATCGCTTACCGACCTCCTCGCGTCTTCCGCTCGTCCGCGCGCAGGGCGCGGACCGCACCGATGATGGCGTCAGCCGCGGACCGTCCCGGAACAGTGTTCCGGGGCCGTCCGCGGCTGAGTTACTGCTCCATGCGGGTTCAGTGTGCGACCGCCACGGCCCGCAGCCGAACGTCGGCGCGCCGCTCGGCGGCGGCGTCCTGCTCGGCCTTCGCGTTCTCGAGCGCGCGCTCGGCCCGCTCGACGTCGATCTCGTACGACAGCTCAGCGATCTCGGTGAGCAGCGAGAGCTTGTTGTCCGTGAAGGAGATGAATCCGCCGTGCACGGCGGCGATGACCGTGCCGTTCTTGCCCGCGGCGCCGTCGGCGCCTTCGCCGGTCGTACGGATGGTGACCGGTCCGGACGCCAGCACACCCAGCAGTGGCTGGTGGCCGGGCATGATGCCGATCTCACCCGACGAGGTGCGAGCGACGACCAGGCTGGCCTTGCCGGACCAGACCTTGCGGTCCGCGGCGACCAACTCGACGTGCAGCTCAGCCACAGTGGCTCC
>NZ_WMLF01000824.1 GCF_014156695.1 Streptomyces durbertensis
CCGCCCGCCCTCGGCGACTGCCCGAGGACCCAGTGGACGCGGTACGCCCTCGACGCGACGCTGCTGTGCGTCCGGCGGGAGGCGGCGAACGGAGGCCCGCCCGACTGGAGCGCGCCGCGCGACCTGACGTTCCGCGGCTGGCTGCGCGGCGGCTGCCGCGAACGCCCGCCGACGGCCGCCGACCTCGACTACCACCTGGGCACGCTCTTCCCGCCCGTCCGGCCGCGTGGCTGGCTGGAGCTGCGGATGATGGACGCCCAGCCCGACGACGGCTGGATGGCGGCGGTCGCCGTCGCGGCCACCCTGATGGACGACCCGAAGGCGGCCGAGATCGCCTACGCCGCCGTCGAGCACCTCACCTCGCCCGACCTGTGGCTGAGGGCCGCGCGGAACGGCCCGGCCGACCCCGTGCTCGGCCCGGTGGTGCGCACCTGCGTGGCCACGGCCGTGGAGGCGCTGGGCCGCAGCGACCCGGGCGGCCCGGCGCACCGCGCCGCCGAGCAGTTCGCCGAACGATACGCCGGCCGGGGCCGCTGCCCGGCCGACGACTGCCTCGCCGACCGGATCGGAGTCCTGTGATGTCCGCGCCCTCCACCGCCACCGGCCACCACCCCGCCCGCGCCGCCGACCCGCACGCCGTCGACCCGCGCGCGGCGGCGAGGGCCGCGCTCGAACGGTCCCGGGCCCGCACCCACGTCCTGGTCGACTGCCTGGGCGACGGCGAACTCACCGCCCAGCACTCCCGGTTGATGTCCCCCCTGGTCTGGGACCTCGCGCACATAGGCAACCAGGAGGAGATCTGGTTGGTCCGGGACGCCGGCGGCCGCCCCGCCCTCCGCCCCGAACTCGACCCGCTCTACGACGCGTTCCGCACCCCGCGTGCCGACCGCCCCGCGCTCCCGCTGCTCGGCCCGGACGAGGCCCGCGCCTTCACCGCCCGCGTCCGCGAGGCCGCCTTCGAAGTCCTCGAAGCCGTCGAACTCGGCTCCGAGAACCGCCTGTTGGCGGACGCGTTTGTCTTCGGCATGGTCGCCCAGCACGAGCAGCAGCACGACGAGACGATGCTCGCCACCCACCAGCTG
>NZ_WMLF01000825.1 GCF_014156695.1 Streptomyces durbertensis
GCTCTCACCCCGTCCGGTCACCGTGCCCGGCTTCCGGGCCGAACCGCAGACGGGCGGGTCGATCATGTGTGAACGCTACGTGACGGCAAACCTCCCATTTGTCACCCACAGGAGCGAATTCCCCGCGTCCAACCGGCTCTTGACGGCACTCTCTCAGCAGCCGGCGCGTACGCAGATCCTCGTCCGGGTCGCCACCAGTCGCCCCTCCTGCGGGTAGGAGTGCCACGTGCGCCAGGAGAGCTGCCCCGACCCGCCGCTCTGCGCCAGCAGCGCCGTGAACGCGTACGGACTGCCGGGGAACGTGCCCGCGAGGCCGTGCGGATGGTCGGCGACCAGCGCCAGCAGTTCCTGCGCGCGCCCCGCGAACGACCCCCCCGACAGCGTCTCGACCCGGGCGGCGAACTCGTAGTCCCAGCCGCCGAGACGCCGCGCCACCGCCGCCGGCAACGGCGAACTGCTGCCGGGCATGCAGGCCACCGTCTCCGAGCAGCTTCCCCCGGCGTCCTCCACCAGCACCTGGTGCGAGGCGCCGAGCAGCCTCAGCTGAAGCCGCGGCCCCGCGAGTTCCAGGTCGAGCGTGGCGAGCGACGGCAGCGGTTCACGGCCGAGGGCCCAGGACAGGTCGCCGGCGCGGGTGTCGGAGTAGGCGGTTTTCAAGGTGGTGAGCATGGGTCGGCTCCGCAAGACATGTGGAGGGTGGCCACGGCCACTCCTCGATCTCGACCTCGGGACGTTGCAATCGCCGGGTCATGCCCACGTCGGGGTCCGGGATACCTCTTCACCGAATCATGAATTGCGCCAAGTCCACAGGGTTTTGACTCAACTTCGGGGCGTTTACATACCCCCGAGGGCTTACTGGCTCACGTGTTCAATCCACCGCCACCGCTTCGGGTGACGTGTTGTCGCGGCGTCGGCGGGGGAGTGTGGGAAGCGCGCGCGGACACAGCGCGGACGCGCGCGGGAGCGCCGCGCGCGTCGCCATCCGCCGGCGCACGCGGAGCGCCAGGAGCAGGACGCACTCCCGCACGCGCCCCGACAACCCACCGCACGCGTCGCCACGCGCCGGCGCCACGCCCCGACAC
>NZ_WMLF01000826.1 GCF_014156695.1 Streptomyces durbertensis
GGTGAGAGTGGGGAAACGGGGGATTGCGGCGTGGCCGGGTTCTAGCGTGGGGCGAGGCAGTGCTGCCCGGTTCGCGACCGCATGAGGAGTGTTCCTGTGTCATCGCCCTTTGATCCCCAGCACGCTTCCGTCGGTGATGTGGGCGCGGCGCTCCTGCTGGTGGACTCGCGGCTGAAGAGCGTGCGCGACGGCGGGTCCGGGTCGGATCCCGAACAGCGGGCGTTGACGCAGCAGTTCATCGCGTCGCTGGGTCCCGAGGGGGCGAACGACGTGCTGGAGGGCACGTGCACGCTCATCTACACGTTCATGGCCTGGCTGCGGCTGGCGCACGAGGACCACGGCGAGGACGTGATCGAGTGTGTGGTGCCGAACCTCGTGGCGTCGTTGCGGATGATGCCGAAGAGCGTGCGTCCGGAGGCCGTTCCGATGATGGCCGGCCTGGTCGTCGCGGCGGCGGTCGGGCTGAGCCCGAACCTGTGGCGGGAGCAGTACGGGGAGTGGACCGAGGCGGAGATGACCCCCCTCGAGGCGACGACCTTCCTGCTCGCGGAGCACATCAACCGCATGACCGACGACCCGGACTTCGCCGTCCGGCTGGTCAGCGAAGCCCTTTCGGGCGTCGACGAGGGCTGACGCCGCGCGGAGCTCAGTGGCCGGTGAGGTGGAAGGTCAGGGACCAGGTCGCGGCCGTCCGGGCTTCGAGTGTCATCTCGCCTCGCGCGGCGCGGAACGTGCCGGTGCCGCCGGTGATCGCGTTCGACACCCGGGCGGGGGTCGGGATCCCCCGCTGCTCGCCCTGGACCGAGATCTGTCCGCCGTCGAGGACCGCGGTGAGCGTGCAGGGACCGGCGTTGCGTTCGAGGTCGGCGATGACGCAGAAACCGCTGAAGCGGCCGACGACCCGGTCCGGGTCCCGGGTCTTGGACAGGTTGCCGCTGAAGACGAACTGGTCGCCGACGCTGCGGCCGGGCGCTCCCAGGTCCAGTTCCTCGCCGACCAGCAGGTGCGCCTCCAGACGGAGGGTGCGGCCCTTGCCGGAGGAGGACTGCTTCTCGGGCTTCTCGGTCTGTGGCGTGG
>NZ_WMLF01000827.1 GCF_014156695.1 Streptomyces durbertensis
CCCGCCGACGATGCCGTCAGCGCCGCGGCGGGCGCCGCGATCACCGTGACCGACCTGGTCAAGACCTACCCGGCGCGCCGCGCCCGACGCGGCAGGCCGGCGGGGGAGCCCGTCCGGGCGAGCGACGGGATCAGCCTCAGCGTGCGGCGCGGAGAGGTCTTCGGACTGCTCGGCCCCAACGGCGCCGGCAAGTCGACGCTCGTCCGCCAGCTCACCGGGCTGCTGCGCCCGGACTCCGGCGAGATCCGGGTACTCGGCCACGATCTCGTGCGCCACCCGGAGCGGGCGGCCCGCCTGCTCGCCTACCTCGGCCAGGAGACCACCGCGCTGGACGAGCTGTCGGTGTTCCTCGCCGCCGAGACGACCGCCCGGCTGCGCGGCCTGGCAGCCGACGCGGCCCGCGCCGAGGCGACCGCCGTGCTGGCCGAGCTGGGACTGACGCCGCTGGCCGACCGCCCGCTGAAGCGCCTGTCCGGCGGTGAGCGGCGACTGGCCCATGTGGCCGCCGCGCTGGTCGGCGAGCGCGGGCTGCTCGTCCTGGACGAGCCGACCACCGGCATGGACCCGCTGGCCCGCCGCGCGGTGTGGGCGGCGATCGACCGCCGCCGCGTGGAACGCGGCGCGACCGTCCTGCTGGTCACCCACAACGTCATCGAGGCGGAGACGGTGCTCGACCGGGTCGCCGTCGTCGACCGGGGGCGGGTCATCGCCTGCGACACCCCGGGCGGCCTCAAGGCGCTGGTCGGGGACGACGTCCGGCTGGACCTGGTGTGGCGTTCGGAACCCCCGCTGCACGTGCCGGAGGTCGCGGCCCTGGAGGGCCGGGCGCAGCGCACCGGCCGCCGCTGGACGCTGCGGCTCTCGCCGGCCGACGCTCGCGCGGCCGTCACCGCCGTCACCGGCGGGCCGGCCTTCGCCGCGCTGGACGACTTCACCCTCGCCACGCCCAGCCTGGAGGACGTCTACCTCGCGCTCGGCGGCAGCGGCGAGGGACTTGTCCGAATGCTGTCTCTGATACACATCTCAGAGCCCACGCGCCCTCAGGAAATCTCGTGTGCCGGCTT
>NZ_WMLF01000828.1 GCF_014156695.1 Streptomyces durbertensis
CGCCCCGCCCGTCCCCGTCCCGGTGTCGGTGCCGGTCACCGCCCCCGAGATGGCCGATGTCGCCCGTCCCTCGCCGCACGGCGACACCGTCCCCCGGCGCACCGCCCGCACCCTGCGGCGCCTCGTCTCCTCCGTGGCCCGGGAGACCGCCGACGCGACCGAGACCGCCCGGGCGATCCAGCAGCCGCTGACAAGCTGCCGGCAGATCGCCGTGACCAGCATCAGGGGAGGCGCCGGGAAGTCGACCGTCGCCGCCCTGCTCTCCCTCACCTACGCGCACTACCGCAACGATCCGGTGCTGACGGTCGAGGCCGACCCGGCGCTCGGCACGCTTCCCGGCCGGCTGGGGGCCGTCGAGGTGCGCTGGACATGCCAGGACCTCGCCCGGATCGTCCAGCCGTCGATGCGTCTGACCGACATCACCGGCTACCTGGTGCGACTGGCCGGCGGGGGCTGGCTGCTCCCCGCCAGCCAGGGCTCGGTGGGCGCCAAGCTGGACATCGAGACGTACCGCACGGTGATGACGTCCCTGCGCAACTACTTCGGCACCACGGTCGTGGACTGCGAGACGCTGCCGGCGGAGGTCGCCAGGGCCGCGCTCATCACCACCCACGCCCGGGTGCTCGTCACTCCCGCGACCGTGGAGGGCGTTGCCGCGACGCGGTCGGTGCTCGACTGGATGAGCGGCCTCCACGCGCACATGCTGCCCACCACGGTGGTCGCCCTTGTCCACGCCGTGCCGGACACCGCGCTCGACGAGGCGAAGGCGGTCGACCGCCTGGCCGCGGGCGGCGCCGCGGTGGTGCCCGTCCCGTACGACCGGCACCTGGCCGCAGGCGGCGCGATCCAGACCGAACTGCTCGGACAGGACACCCGGGAGGCCGCCGCCCGGCTCGCCGCCGCGTGCATGACGCGCGCGAACGCCGGCGGGCAGACCGACCGCATCGTCGACGCCGTGACCACCGCCGCCGACGGACTCGCCGTCAGCCCGCTCCAGGTCGCCCTCGCCTGGGTCCGCGACCGGCCCGGTGTCGCGGCGCCGCTGGTCGGCGCGCGCAACGC
>NZ_WMLF01000829.1 GCF_014156695.1 Streptomyces durbertensis
GGCGGTGGGGCTGTGGCGTTCGTCGGTGGGGAAGATGGTCTGGGCGCCGACGCGCAACGGGCGCCCGTTCTGGCGGAGTTCGCCGGTGGCGGGGCTGCTGAGCACGAGGCTGGCGGTGAAGTCGGTGACGGGGACGACGCGGCCGGGTTCGACGAGGTAGTGCTGGTCGCCGTCGCCGGTGGTGGCGACCAGCACCATGCCGACGCGGTTCGCCGTGTTGTCGAGTCCGTCGACGGCGGCGGGCAAGCCGACGTCGCCGCGCAGGCGGGGGAAGTCGACGGGGGTGCCGTCGCGGTAGGTGGCCAGCCACTCCTTGCTGACGCGCTGCGGTTCGCCGCTGGCGAGGATGCGGACGAGGAGGTCGCGTTCCGGGGTGCCGGGTCGGCTGCCGTTCCTGGTGCCGACGCGGTACTTGGTGCCGTTGGCGCTGACCAGGTATTCGTCGCGGGTCCTCGCGTCGCGGACGTACATGACCTCGCCTCGGCGGAGGCGGTCCTGGCCGTCGACGGCGTTGTGTTCGCGGGCGGCGAGGACAAAGGTGCCGCGTTGCAGGGGGCGGCCGGGTGCCGCCGGCTTCTCGCAGACGGCCCAGCGCTTGGCGGTGCCGGCCTCCTTGGTGCTGGGCAGCCGGTCGGGGGCGTAGGGGATGCCGATGGTGGGGCCGTGCGGTATGCGTCCGCTGTCCAGCTCGCGTTCGGCGACCTTGACGATCTGGTAGGAGTCGGGGTCGAGGAGCAGCTTGGCGGAGGCGAGGTTGAGGACGGGGTGGAGCTGGGTCTTGCCGTCGGTGCGCAGGACGACGTACCGGGTGGTGGAGTCGCTGGCGATGATCACGTTCTTCCCGGGCTTGTCCCAGCCCTTCGGGGCCTGCGGGCGGAACATGCCCCAGGCGCCGAAGCCGGCGAGGATCAGCGCGCCGATGACCAGGCCCGGCAGGAAGCCGCGCAGGGGGCGTGGGGCGCCCTCGTCGCTGCCGGTGGGTGAGGGCCGCAGGAAGGACGCGACGGTGCGCTTCTTCTCGAACGTGTAGGCGTTGAGTTCGTCGCGCCTGGACGCCATCGG
>NZ_WMLF01000083.1 GCF_014156695.1 Streptomyces durbertensis
CCCCACACCACAGAAGACAACGTCATTGCCTCCGATCGTATGAAAGGAGCGCTGTATGAGCAGCGCGCTCGCGTCCGTTCAACTCCCCAAGGGCACTACCACGATCGGCAAGACCTTCGACTTCGAAGCCGGCCACCGGCTTCCCGACCTGCCGCCGGAGCACAAGTGTTCCCGCCAGCACGGACACAGCTATCAGGTCGAAGTCATCCTGACTGCTCCCGCTCTGGCGGCCCCCGGGTTCGTCACAGACTTCGGCGCTCTGGCTCCCTTCAAGGAGTTCCTGGACTCTCAGCTCGACCACCGCAATCTGCACGAGGTACTGCCCGTCTCGCCGACCTCGGAACTCCTCGCGCAGTTCCTGGCGGGCTGGTTCATCCAGCATCTCCAGCCCGACATCCCCGGCCGTCTGGTCGCCGTCCGAGTTCGCGAGACGGAACGCAGTTGGGCGCGGTTCGACGTGGAGGAGCAGTGACCATGTCGGAGCCGAACGCCGTGCCGGTGTCGACGAGCAGTCTCAAGGACCGCCTGATCGTCGCGGAGCACTTCGGTGTTGAACGGCCGACCTTCCAGGGCGAGGGGCCCAACTGCGGGCGTCCAGCGCTCTTCATCCGGCTGTCCCGGTGCAACCTGACGTGCGCGAGTTGCGACACCAAGTACACGTGGGACTGGAGCCGGTTCGACCCCGACAAGGAGTCGGCGAAGCTGTCCGTCCGGGATCTGATCACCTGGGCCGTGTCCTCGCCGGTCGATCTGGTCGTGATCACGGGCGGCGAGCCGCTGATCCAGCAGCAGCGTCTGATCCCGCTTGTTGAGGGCCTGTTGGAAGTCGGGAAACGGGTGGAGTTCGAGACGAACGGCACCTTGCCGCCGGGTCGGTCGCTCCTGATCGACGGTGTCCGCTTCAATGTCTCCCCCAAGCTCGCCACCTTCGGCGTCGACGAGCGCAAAAGCATCGTGCCTGCCGCGCTGAAGCTGTTCGCAGCATCCGGGCAGGCCGTATTCAAGTTCGTCGCTTCCTCGCTCCCCGACCTCGACCGAATCGCCGAGCTTGTCGACGCGCACGGACTCGCACCGGTGTGGGTCATGCCGGAAGGCTCCACCACCGAAGCGGTCATAGCGTCGACCCGCGAACTCGCGGACGCCGTCGCGGCCCGGCACTGGAACCTCACGAGCCGGCTCCACGTGCTGGCTTTCGCCGACGCCCGAGGTCGCTGACTCTTCGCCCCGCGCACGCCCTTGATTCCTACGCCCCGCTACGGAAGCGAGAGACGAAGCCATGACGAACGCTGTCGCCCGCCCCGCGACTACCCCCAGCACCGCCGTCCATCCGCTCGCCGCACCTGCGCCGTCCACGCGGCACATCAACACCGACCGGGTCGCCGAGCTGGTGTCTCAGCTCCTCGTCGAGCTGGGCGAAGACCCCGCCCGTGAGGGCCTGATCGACACCCCCCGGCGGGTGGCTGCCTGGTGGAACGACTTTCTGTCCCCTGACGACTCCTCGACGGCGACGTGCTTCACTGAGTCCGCCGCGGGTGACCAACTGGTTGTGGTGGGCGGCATGAGCGTCTGGTCGCTCTGCGAGCACCACCTGCTCCCCATGAATCTCCAGGTCACGGCCGGTTACGTGCCGGAGGGCGAGGTGGTCGGGCTGTCGAAGTTTGGCCGGATCGCTCAGCGGCACGCCGCGCAGCTCCACGTACAGGAACGCTTCACCTGGCAGATCGCCCAAGAGCTCGCCACACTGACCGGGCGTGAGGACGTCGCCGTGGCCGTGCGCGGCACGCACCTGTGCATGAGTATGCGCGGTGTACGGATGGAGGCCGCCCGGACCTTGACGATGCACAGCGGCGGGCGCTTCCGCACCGACGCCGTCCTCTCTCAGCAGTTCCTGGTCTTCGCCACCAGTCAGATCGGGGGCAAGTGATGGCCAAGAGCATCGACTTCTCCGTCATCGCCCCGCCCGCCTACCTGAACGAGTTCGTCGGCCAGGCCCCCGCACGCGTCCACCACGTGGCCGCGCAAC
The DNA here is from genome assembly GCF_014156695.1 of Streptomyces durbertensis. Taxonomy (GTDB): domain Bacteria; phylum Actinomycetota; class Actinomycetes; order Streptomycetales; family Streptomycetaceae; genus Streptomyces; species Streptomyces durbertensis. The sequence continues at coordinate 2,024 of NZ_WMLF01000083.1, forward strand.
GCGTCTTGTCCGACGAGACCTACCGCGCGTTCTTCGCCCGCGAGGCCGAGCGCGGAGCGGAGATCATTGTCGACAACGGCGTCTTCGACCTCGGGCACGCCTTGCCCGCCGCCGACCTTGTCGCGGCCGGGTACGCCGTCGGGGCTCGGGAGATCATCCTGCCGGACGTCATGCGGGACGGAGCGGCGACCCTGAAAGCGAGCGAGCAGGCCGCCCGGGAGATCCGGGAGCTGGCCGGCGACGCCTTCCGGCTGTGCGCAGTCCTGCACGCGGCGGACGACGAGGAGTGGCGGCGCACCTACGATGCCTTGGTCACCGGCGGCTTCGCCGGAGCCATCGCGCTCCCGGCGTCGCGCCGCCCCGATCCCGACAGGCAGCTATGCCGCACCCGTTGGGCGGCAACCTCCTATCTGGAGGATCACGGGATGGTCGAGGACAAGATCGTCTACCGGCTGCTCGGCCTGGGCCGCACCGGTCACCTTGAGCTGGTCGAGCAACGCGAGCACGAGTGGATCTCCTCCGTGGACGGCGCCGCCCCCGTCATCCTCGGCGCGATGGGCATCGCCATGCTGCCCGGGGGGCCGTACGAGAAGCCCCCCACGCCCCGTATCGAAAAGCTCGGCCCGATTTCCACGGACCGATTCGGGCTGATCCGTGGGAACATCGACGTCGTCCGCGACGCGGCTGGCAGCAGAGTGCAGATCGCCGAGGCCGGCCGATGAGCCTGCCGTCGAACTCCTTGCTCACCGCGCCTGTGCACGGGCAGTTGCGCGCGGCCCCGATCCCCTGCGACGGGCACACCATGGGACGTGACAGCCTGCTGCGCTACCTCCAGATCAAGGTCCACCACCTCATCCAGGAGCAGGACTGGGAGAGCATCCGCGTCGTCGGCGCATACGACCGGTCGGCGGTCGTCTCCCGGTACGAGAAGACCGGCAAGCTGTTCAACGTCGAGCGGCCGACTGCCACGGTCCACGGCCGGGAGCTGGTCATCAAGGCGTTCCCCGGCGCCGATTATGTCCAGCACTACGCGCTGATCATCGCCACGTACCTCGCCATGACGGGCCGCCCGGCCGACGCCGTGACCTACCAGCCGCCCGGGCACGCAGAGTGTCGCGCGGCCGTCGAAGAACTCAACCTCGAACTCAACGGCGATCTTGTGCTCGTCGGCTGGGGCCTTCAGCACCTCGCTCCCAAGGGCGGCGTGTGGACCCGCGGGCCCGGGTACGCCTGGCAGCGCGCCGAGGTCGCTGGCCACCGGGTGGTCTACCTCGGGTTCCTCCACAGCATCTGGGGAGACGTCGCCGGTCGGGTCGTTGCACGCCTGGCTACACTCGGCGCCCGCGACGTCGTCTACGTCGGCAAGGTCGGGGCGCTGGACCCCGCCATCGAGCCGAACATGTGGCTGGCCACCGGCAACGAGAGCCTTGTTCGTGGCGCGCTGGTGACCTGGGACGACTTCTTCGGCGACTTCGCCGCCAACCAGGTCGACGTGCAAGCCGGTCTGCACGTGACCTCCTCGTCGATCCTTCTGGAGAACCGCGACTGGCTCGCCAAGCACTCCGAGTACGCCTTCGTCGACCCGGAGATCGGCCCCATGGGTGAGGCCGCGCGCCAGATGGGGATCAGGTTCGGCTATCTCCACGTCATTTCCAACAACCTGGCCCGGCACTACCCCGCCGACCTGTCCAATGAGCGCCACGGCGAGGTCCTTCGCAGGCGAGCCAGCCTGATCGACCGAATCCGCTCGCTCATCGCGGGCCGTCTGGCCGACGGCTCGACTCGCAACCCTGGAGGAGCCCGATGACTGCCCCCTCACACGCCGAGCCCGCGCCAGGCCGGGAAATCACAGTCACCGGCATCGACGGCGCGGGCAAAACCACCCTTGCCGAACGCCTCCACCAGGCTCTCAACGACGCCGGCCACCGGACGATCCTCGTCGGCAAGCACAGCACCGACGTTCCGATGGACGCGGAGCTGTCCGAGTACGTCGACCGCCTCAACGCGCTGGTCTACCGGCGTGACGCCCGCGTCGCCCAGGCGTGCGGCGACCACTACTGGCTGCTGGCGTTGGCGGCTTGGTACACCCTGCAAGACCAGCTCGTGATCCGGCCTGCACTCGCCGAGGGCACCCACGTGATCCTCGACAACGCGCACCACAAGATCCTCGCCCGGTACGCGGTCAACCCCGAGGTCCCCACCCGCCTCGCAGAGCAGGTCTTCGCTCACCTCACCAAACCCGACCTCGTGTTCTTCCTGCGGATCAGCGCCCGAGAAGCCCTCGCCCGCAAGGGCTCGTTCACCTCCCTAGAGACTGGCCATTCCGGTGAGGGCGACGAGGACTTCATCCGCTACCAGGACACCGTCCTGCGCCAACTGCGTTCCCAAGAGCTGCAAGGCGGTTGGCTCTCGCTCGACGTCACCGAGATGAGCCGCGATCAGGTCTTCAAGACCGCCACGGAGGCGCTGGCCGACCGCCTGCACCTCAGCGTCTGACCCAACCCCGCACTACCGAGGAACACATGATGCAGCAGACCCTTCCCACGAGTGGCACGTACGTGTGCCACGGCGTCACCTGGGCCACTGGAGACCCCCGTCTTCTGCTGGCCCCGCTGCCCGGCGGGCCCCTGGTCTACGCCGCGATCATGAATCAGCGCCTCGGCTATCAGGTGAGCGGTGCCGACCGGTGGTGCACCGGCCGGTACCGTTTCGCCGGCGCCCTTCAGGTCGAAGCCGTCGCGTGCCCGGGCCGGGCGCAAGCCGAGCAGAGCGGGCAGTGCTCCCGTTGCTCCGGCCAAGACGACTTCCGCTTCGCCCATCAGTTCCACCAGGGGGGCCACGCCCCCAAGGCCCTCACCACGTACATGGCTCAGCAGCACTGGCTGTACCTGGCTACGTTCGCCGACGGCACCACGAAGGTCGGCACCGCGGCCGAGCCGCGCAAGCTGTCCCGCCTCAACGAGCAGGGTGCCGTGGTGGCGACGTACCTCACCAAGAGCGCCGACGGCCGCGCCGTGCGGTTCCTCGAAGACGCGCTCACCCATCGGCTCGGCCTGCCACAGTCGGTTCGGGCAGCGGCCAAGCTCCAGGCCCTCGCCGAACTGCGCGACCTCTCTTCTGCCCGCGCCGCGCACGAGAAGGACCTCGCCCGTGCGGTACAGGCGCTGGCCGACATGAGCGTGCCCGCAGTTCTGGAGCCGTGGGCGCCACCCGGTGAAGGCGACCTGCTGCGCACGGCCGGGACCGACCGCACACGCTACCCCCACGACCCGCGCGACGGAGAGCACGGGTTCGGCGTCCTTTCGTGCGCCGGTTCGCAGGTCCTGGCCAGCATCGACGGTGACGACGAGCTGCGCTACCTGCTCGACCTCGGAGCCCTCAAAGGGCGCCGCATCATTCTCGGCCCGTTCACCTCGCCGGGAACCGCGGTGCAATCCGCACTCTTCTAACCCTGCCCGCCCGAAGCCCCGGCCCGAGCCGGCCGGGGCCCTGTCCGTGAAGCGAGGCACCACGATGGTCCCCCAAGACGCTGTACTCGGCTGGGACGAGGACACCACCGCTGAGTCGTACGCTGCCTTCACTCGCGAATTCCCCATGTATGCCGCCACCAGCCGCGACCTCGTCAACCGCGCCAGCCTGGAGGATGCCCGCCTCGTGGTCGACCTGTGCGGGGGAACTGGCGCGACAGCCCGCGCGATCCTCGATACGGCCCCCGCCCAGGCCCGGGTCATCTCCCTGGACAACGCCGCCGCGATGCAGCGCGTCGGCCGCCGTCACCTTCATGACCCCCGCCTGACGTGGATCACCAGCCCGGCAGAGCGGCTGGCTGACCACGTCCCGGCCCAAGGCGCCGACGCCGTGGTGTGCAACTCCGCGATCTGGAAGACCGACACCGCGGCGGTGTTCGGAGCAGTCGCCAGTGTCCTGCGCCCTGGCGGGCGGTTCGTCTTCAACATCGGCGGCGGCTTCACCGGGGTCCGTCACCCGGACGAGCAGGCGGCGAGCACCGGGCCGTCGCTGAACACCCTCATCCGGCAGATCGCCGTCCGCGACCACGGGTACGCCCCGCCCCCCGCGTCCGACGCACCCCCGAAGCTGCCTCTGCGGAAGGCCGCCGAGCAACTGGCCTTCGTCGGGCTGGACATCGTCCATACCGAGGTCACCGCACAGCACAGCACCATGGCGGAGAAGAAGGCGTGGCTGTCCATACCCGTATTCGCGCGACCGGACGGGCCCTTCACCCACGCTCAGCGCATGCAGATACTGGACGCGGCATACGCCCAGACCACCCCCGACACGCCGACCGTGACGAGCTGGCTCGTCGTCGTTGCCCAACGACCGGACGGCTCGCAGTGACCGCCCCGCCTGCGCCTTCATCCGCAAGGGGCCTCTGCGACCACGCCAGCGTCGGGGTTCTCATCTCCTCGCCGGACGGGCTCTTGCTGTTCGAGCGCGCGAGGCCGCCCGCCGGGATCGCGCCGGTCGCCGGCCACCTCGACCAGCACGGCGGCCCCGAGGCCGCCGCTCATGCGGAGGTCACCGAGGAAGTCGGCCTTACCGTCACCCACCTGCACCTGCTGCTGAAGCAGTGGCGTCCGAACAAGTGCCGTCGCACACCCGCCGGTCCCGTCGGCCACCAATGGTGGATCTTCCAGGCCCAGGTGTCCGGAACCCTCCGCCCCTCCGATCACGAGGTACGCCGCCCTCGCTGGCTGCCTCCCGACCGACTGCGGCAGTACGCGTTACGCACCGCCGCCTACGCCGAAGGGCGCCTGGGCAGGAGGGAGTTCGAGCACGATCCTGGCCTGGATCCGGTATGGGTCCGCTTCTTGCACGACCTCCACATGCTGAAGCTGCCCGCTGGCGCCCTCGACCGGATCGACACGGTCCTTTGACCGGTAAGCAGCTCTCAGCCGGCGCCGACCGCACGGGCCGCCGCGAGGTATCGCACGTACACCCGGATGCGATCACGGTCCTCGGGGAAGACGCTCTCCCACTCGTGATCGAGGGCGAACCACGCAGCAGGCTGCCCCTTCTCACCGCCAAGGGGGACCTCACGGTCAACGATCGCGGCGTAGGACAGCCCCAAGGTCGGAGACCAGTCGGCCCGGTAGGAACGAACCGCCACGGCGGCGGGGACGGGCAGAAGGTCTGCCCGCACACCGGTTTCCTCCAGCAGTTCGCGCTCCGCCGCTTCCCGCGGTGTCTCCCCCGGCTCCACCTTGCCGCCGGGCGGCACCCACCCCCGCACGCGGTGCTTGACCAGCAGAACGTACTCGAAGTCTGGGTCGGTGACCCACACCTCAGCGGCAAGAGGCTCCATCGGAGACTGGCTGGCCGCCTCCAGCCAGTCCCGAGCGCCGTCGAACTCCAACACCGCGCGGCGGGCGTCGAACATCGCCTCCGCCAAGATCATCTGCCTCAGATCGCCATGACTCACCCGCCACACCCTAGGCCGACGCCGCGCACACACAGCGCTGGCGGCTCACCGACATATGCGGTCGTGTCCATCGGCACGCCGCACCGACCGACGTCCCGGCCCGTGGCGGCCAGCGGCTTCACGCCATCCGCGGCGGCCTTTGAGAAGGAGTCAGGACATGAGTGGTGACAGCGGAACTCAACGAGGCGCCTGGGTCGTCCTGGGCGGAATCCACCTCCTCAACCGGACGACCCCTCGCCAGCAGGACGAGCCGATCGTGCTCATCCGAGTTGCCCCCCAAGAGGTCTGCGTGCCGGCCACGACGGTTGTCATCCGCTGGGGTGCGCTCGGGACCTGCCGGGTCGAGGCCCTGCGTGTGGGCGGCGACCGGCTCGGCACGGCCCGCATCGAGGGCGGCGCCCTGTTCCCCCATGCCATCGCCGGCGCCGCGCTGAGCGAACTCGTCGGGCCGACCGTGGCCCCCGGGCTCGTGCCGCTGTGCTACCTGGCGGAGCAACCCGGCGGCGGATATCACGCGTACGCGCAGATCCGCTTCTACCCCGAGGACGCCTGCTTCGTACGCACCACCCGTGAGCCGGTCGGCCACGGTCCTGTCGAGACCCTGTGCTGGCTCGACCCTGTGCTGTACGCGCACGCCGAGGCGAGCAGGGCACTCAACAACCACCTGCGGTACTTCCGCACTCACTTCTCGGGAACGTAGCTGGAGTACAAGTACACCCTCGATCCGGTGCCGGACATCTGGGCCGCCTCGATGGAGCTGCTGAGGGCTCTACGCGTCGGCGAGCTGGAAGGCTGCCGACCGGAGTACCGCGAAGAGTTCCAGATCCATCACACTGAGAACCACCTGTTCGACGTCGTTGGACCAGAGCGGGAGCTCGGCTACGCCTCCTTCATCCCGACGGTCTCTGCCGGGTACGTCCTCAAACGGAAGTGGTTCGCCGAGGACGCCTTCGCCCGCCGCGAGGAGTTGACCTCCAGAGTCGACGTCGGCCCGGACGGCTTCGAGGAGTACCTGCGTACGAAGCTGGGCCTCGACGTCCGCGCTATGCCGCCTTTCCAGCGGGTACGCTACGACGTCCAGTGCGAGTCGATGCGCACCGGTCACGTCTTCGGGATCTTCTTCGACCGCTGTTCGCTCCTGGCAGCACCCGACGTCGTGCTCTCCCAGTGTGAGCTGGAATACCGGCGCTCGCGCAGCGTCCTAGACGACGATCAGGGCGAGCTGCTGCGCGAAATGGACCGCGTTGACGAGTGGCTGCGGCGCTACCTGTCCGCTCGCGGCTGGGCGAAGGAGCGCACGTTCTACTCCAAGCGCAGCTTCCTGCGTGACGTCGTCACCGCCAGACCGACCTTGTGATGGCTTCGATCACTTCTTGCGGTTCTGGCACGACTTCCGTGACGCGGTCACGATTAGTGATCAGTGGATGTTTCGAGTGCTTCGAGTATCTGCCGCACTTCCTTGTGCCACTGGTCGGCGTCGGCGCTGTCCACCCAGCCGGTTGCCATTTCTGATCCGTCCTGGAGAACCCGGTCCAGTGCGAGTCTCGCCGACGCGCGAAGCGAGGCTGGCAGTTCGGGCAGCGGTTCCCTGGGGCCGTCATCGGGGTCAATCGCGATGGGGCTGTCCGGGAGGGTGCTGGCGACGAGAGCGCCGGCGGCAACGGCTTCGGCCCCATCTCCGCCATCGACGCGTTCTCCTGAGTCGGTGACTCGCTGGAATGCCCGCTCCAGCACGTCGATGACCTGCTGGTGGGTGAGTCCCTCAAGGTCATCGACGAAGTCTGCGGCGATATCGCTGTCGAACGGGCCGGTTCCCCACGTTCCCATGCACGGCTCCTGATACGGCTGCCTCGGACGAAGGCATGGTTTCAGGAGCCACTGACATCGGTCACGGGGCGAGGAGGACCCGCTTGCGGAGCAGTGCGAATCCGGCGCGTCCGAACATCTGGCGCTTGAGCATCTTGATCCGGTTGACGTGTCCTTCGACGACGCCGGAGTTCCAGGGCAGGGTCAGGCCGGCGATGACCGCGTCGCGGTCTCGGTCGATGCCAGCCGCGAGAGTGTGGAGGCTGGGAAGGTCGTCCTGGCGGACGGCGTCGAGCCACTGCGGGAGTTGTTCGCCCTGGCGCTCGGTGAGCATCTGGGCGAAGGACCGGACGTGACCGGTCAGGGCGTCGAGTTCGGGGCAGTTGGCCAGGACGGCCTTGAGTCGGAGCTGTTCGATCTCGGTCAGCGTCTCGGGTCGGCTGAGGATCCATCTCGTCACCACGCGGGGTGCCGGCGGTTGCGCGGTGACCGGCCGTGGCGAGGTGCGCTTCTCCCGCAGGTAGGCGCTGACCCGGCCGTAACTGCCTCGATAGCCCAGGGGAACGATCTCCTCCCAAAGCTTCCAGGCGTTGGTGCAGCCCTCGTCCCAGCGTTCGTCCAGGTAGGGCTTGTACTCGTCGAGGACGGAGGTCCTGTTGTGCTGCCACTGGCCGCGAAAGAGGTCTTCCGGCATCGCAGCGTCGGCGAGGCTCTTGACGGTGCGGTGGGTCATCTGGAGCTGACGCCCGATGGAGCGGCGGCTGTGGCCGGCTTCCAGCAGCGCGTGGACCGTGGCGTGCCTGGCCCGGACACGGTTGGCGAACCGCTCGCTCCGCCACGGAGAGTCCGCCTTCTCTTCGGGCGGTGCCGGTGGCTCGGCCTTCCCCTCGCGGTCGGGGACCAGGACGCGAAGGCACTGGCGGTGGCGGGCGACAGCTCGCTCAGCGGCTCCCCCGAGGTTGTGCCACAAATGCCAGCGGTCGGCGACCTGCGTCGCCTGAGGTGCCCTGGCTGTGGCGTCTTCCGCGAAGAACGGCGCGCGGTCCCGGCAGACGACCTCGATCCATGGCCGCTGAGCGAGCCATGCGGCCAGACTGGACGCCTCCCGGTCAGGCAGCAGATCCACCGGCCGACGGGTCTCGACGTCGACGAGCACCGTGCCGTAGACCCGTCCTTTGCGTGTGGCGTACTCATCAACACCAACCACCCGCGGGGCCGGGACATCGGGTTCGGGCAACGCATCGAGCAGCCGCAGCACCGCACTGCGACTGACAGGCACCCCGAAGGCCCGTGCCATCCGGGCGCCAGCCCGGCCGGCGAGGGCGAGACCCACCGCGGCGAGAGTCGACCGCAAACGCTCCGTCCACCTGCTGTGCCGCCGAGTCAGCCCCGGCAACTGCTCAGCGAACGTCCGCCGAGTACACGAAGACTCCGGACAGAAGAACCGCCGCACTCGCAGTCGGAGGACCACGAGACGTCCCCCACTCGGCACGTCCGCGGGAAACCGCAGGTAAGTGCTGTGCACCTGGGACGACTCGCTCCCGCAGTCCGGGCATGCCGCCCCAGCCGCCGTACTGCACACGTCGATGCTTATCGCCTCGTGACTCACCTCCAGCGACAGCACCGATATGTCCGTGATAGACGGTAATAACAGGCCCTCCAGACGGGGCGACGTCTCTTCCACGAGCCGCACTGTCGACCACACCAAGATCGCCCCTGGCCATTTTCAGACAACTTCCCCGAGCCTGACCGGAGCGTCAGCCGTCACTCAGCGTGCGCGCATCACGGAAGTCGTGCCAGAACCACGACTCATGAACAAAGCCATTGGAGGACCGCAGCCTTCCGTCTACACATCTGGCACGTCATGCGAGGAGCCCGGGGCCTGCGGCGGACTGAACTTTACGTAGCCCGCCCGTTGTGAAATCGGCATACTCAGTCTGGGGCTTCGTGCGCGACGGTGCGATCCCTTCTACGTGCGCTTGCTGAGCGCCGCTCTGATTCCGCAGTACCATCTCCTTTAAAGTGCCGATGTTCGAGGGGCGGCGCCGCGAGCCGTACTCCGGGCATTGGTGGTTTCGGTCCAGTTCCGGACCTGAGCGGTATCGCCTGGACGCTGGCAAACTGAGCAACGTAACGCGGGATTGCCGGCTAGCCAAACCGGTAATCCCGCGCACCATTGATAGTCCGCCGCCACAACCTGCCCGTACGTCGAAAGGCACAACACAGACGGCCACAGCCCAGGCGCGAAACCGATGACCACGGCGTCGTCAGACGATCACGCGGCCGCGTAGCTCGCACGGAACAAATCCTGAGCCCGCTCCAAGTCCTTCTCGGTACGCAACTGCACCTCCAGGTTACCCGTGCCGTGGCGACCAAGCCCCGTCACGTCCCGGGTGAACCCGGGAATCAGGTCCACCTTCTTGGGGTCGGCCTTGAGGTAGACGAGGAGGTTGGTCTGCTGGGGCGGGCAGACGCAGGCGAAGTTCCGCAGTCGCTGGTAGGCGGTGTACTGCTTGCGGCGAACTCTCGTGACTCCGTCCCCGAGACCGAGCAGTTCCTCGTCGACCGCCTCGGCCAGCTCCGCCATCGCTCCGCCCTGCCTCCAACTCAACGGCAGCTGCGCCGTGCGTCGGCGGGCCCGCTGGGCAACCGCCTGCCCAGTCACCGACGCCACGGTCTCAAGACCGAAGTGCTCGTTGCCGAATTACTGATAGCGGACCAGGTCGATGCTGCGCCGGTGCTCGCGTACGGCGTGCGCGTCGTAGCGGGTGAAATCGCCGGCGACGCAGATCAGCCGAGGTCCGCTCCACACGACCTGGGACGCGGCCGAGGCCCCGAGGCGGTCGCGGACCAGGTTCCGGAAGGCGTCTTTGTGCGCCGCAAGCCACGCCATGTAGTAGAGGCCCTGATTGATCACTCCCGCCGAGGTCCCACGCTTGTACTCGATCACCACCGGCGCGTTGTACTCGTCGAGCCCCAGAGAGTCGATCCGCCCGCCGTCGGCGCAGCCAATGCCATACTCACTCGCGAGAAACCGCACGCCCAGCAGAGTCTCCATGTGGGCCTCGACGAGGTCCTGCACATCCGCCTCGACCTCAGCCAGACGCAGCGTGACCTCGGTCACGCCCCATTTCGTGGTGTGGAATAGCTTCAGGCCCGACACCTTCCCTCCTCGATCTGGCGATCGACAACGTCGGGCCGTGCGTATTTGTTTCCACGAGGGCCTTCGGGGTCGTGAAGGAGGTGTGAGGGCCAACTGCTCGGCGGCAACGGACCCTCTCTTGCCGGCTTGCGGCACACGACCAGGAGGCGAGTGGGGAGGACCGATGGCCTACCGCCCTCGCCGGCCAAGCGCCGAAACCAGTGGGGAGGACCGCCGTTCTTCGGTCACCAGACCTTCGGAGTACGAAGCGCTCTCACGCGGTGGGGAGGACCCACGGCCGCTCTCTCCGGCCCGCACCAACGAAGCACCGCCACGCGGATAAGGAAGAGCAGAATGCGCCAGACGCTTGAGAGCTGGGACGAAGCACCCCCATGCGGGTCGGGAAGGCATGGCGTCCCAGCAGGTTCTGGCGCGTCGTCACGAAATACCCCAACACGGGTGGGGAGGACCGCGGGGGTCACCGGGCGTTCCTCTCGGCCATCACAGCACCTGACACGCGGATGGGGAGAAGGCGTCCCTGTCCCAGAAGGTCGCGTCGTACCGCGGACCACCCCCACGCGCGTGGGGAGAACTCTGGCCTGCGCTTCTTCCTCGCGTTCGAGCGCGGACGACCCCCACGCCCGCGGGGATCGTCCAACGGGCTCGGTGTACTCCCCGGCCTCCGCCGGCTCTGCCCAGTCCTCCGCTTGGATCACCCTCTCCTCCCGATCTCCGATCAAGATCAGGTTCGTACAGGGACCACAGAGTGGGTCAGTATTGATTCGCCGTCAGAGGGTCACCGTTCACCCGTCACCGAGAACTGCAGGGTGAGGTCCACAGCAGGCAGAGCCAACCCGCATAAGCGGTGGTCAGCCCCTTCTACACGATGAGAACCGCCCATGTCCTCGGTTCAGCTTCTTCGCCGCGACTGTCAGTGGCCGCTCCTATGCTGAGTTGCTCCGTGAATGAACGGTGTGGGAGGGACCAGTATGAGTGGTGCGGCGTTATACGCGCACAGTTGCAACTCGGTGGGTCTCAGGCATGGTCTCGCGGAGCATCTGCGTGGTTCGGCCGCGCTGGCTCGCCGGTTCGGCGAGGTGTTCGGGGCTGGTGATCTCGCGGCCTATCTGGCTCTGGTACACGATGTCGGCAAGGGCACCTGTGCGTGGCAGGATGGGCTGTTGCGAGCCGAGGCCACGGGAGGGCGGGTCGGTGTTCCGCACAAGGACGCGGGAGCTGGCCTCGCTGCGGAGCACACAGCCAAGCCGTTGGCTGCTCTGGTCTACGGGCACCACGGCGGGCTCCCCGACCGCGGACGTGTCCGGGAAGTGCTGCGGAGCCTGAGCGGATGCGGACCTGAGGCGCAGGCCGCGCGGAAAGCAGTAGCCGCGGTACGGGCTGTCGTGCCCGAGATCATCCCGTCGGCGAAGCTGGAGCTACCCGACTGGCTGCGGAGGTTGCCCGGCCCTCGGGCGCGTCTTGAACTCGATCTGCTGTCGCGGATGCTGTTCAGTGCGCTGGTGGACGCGGACTTCCTTGACACGTCTGCCCACTTCGACAACACATCGCCTCGTGTTGCGCCGACGGCTGACATGGCCTCCCTGGCCGAGCGGTTCGAACAGCGACGCAAGACGTTCCTCGCCGAGCGACCCCCGTCCGCGGTGGATGAGGTGAGGGCGGACATCTACCGCAGGGTGCTGGCGGCGGCAGCCGGTGCGCGGGGTATCTACGTGATGCACGTGCCGACCGGAGGTGGCAAGACTCTCGCGTCTGCGGGGTTCGCACTTCGTCACGCGGCTGAACACGGGCTGAGGCGTGTCGTTTTCGCTGTGCCGTTCATCAGCATCACTGAGCAGAACGCCCAGGTGTACCGGGACATGCTTGATCCGGTCGCGGGTGAGGCTGGCGGTTCGGTGGTTTTGGAGCACCACAGTTCCGCTGATCTCCATGGTCCGCGGGCTTCGGCTTGGGCACGTCTGGCGGCAGAGAACTGGGACGCCCCGGTGGTGGTCACGACGACGGTGCAGCTGTTCCAGTCGCTGTTCTCCAACCGGCCGTCGGCGATGCGGAAGCTGCACCGGCTCGCGGGGGCGGTCATCGTGTTGGATGAGGTGCAGGCGCTGCCGGATCGGCTCCTTGCCCCGATTCTCAGTGGGCTGCGGGGTCTGGTCGATCACTTCGGTGCGTCCGTGGTACTCGCCTCAGCCACCCAACCGGAGTTCTGGGCGCTACCTGAGCTTCAGGGAGCGGCTCGGCTGGAGATGGTCGAGGACGTGGGCCGGCTCTTCGAGCAGCTGCGTCGGGTGGAGTACGACTGGCGGATAGAGGAAGAGGTCACGTGGGAGGCTCTTGCCGAGTCGATCGTGGCAGAGCCCGAACGCCAGGTCCTGGCGGTCGTCAACACCACCTCCGATGCCGCCCGTCTGCACCGTGAACTCGGGCGCGCAGCCAACGATGGCGGCTTGGTGCGGAACCCGGACGACTCTGACGTGCGGGTCCTGCACTTGTCGACACGCATGACCTCTGAGCACCGCAGGGAGGTCATCGCCGACATCCGGGAGCGACTGAGGCTGGGGTGGCCGACGCTGGTCGTGTCCACGTCCCTGATCGAAGCCGGAGTCGACATCGACTTCCCTTGCGTGTACCGCGCGTTCACACTGGCGGAGTCACTCCAGCAGGCGGCGGGGCGCAGCAATCGTGACGGCAATCTCCCCACCGGCAGGGTGGTGATCTTCCTGCCTTCCGAGGGTGGCACCCCCAGCGACACGACGTACGGCTTCGCCCTGGATGCCACGACCCGGTGCTTCGGCCCCGGCCAGGCCGACCCTGATGATCTCGAAGCTCTCCAGCGCTACTACCAAGAGCGCTACGCGGCGCAGGGGTCGGACGGCCGCGCGCTTGGGGAACCCATTCAGGAGGCTCGCAGAGACCTGGACTTTCCCAGAGTCGCCCAGGACTTCCAGATGATCGACAACGATCACTCGCAGCCTGTCGTTGTCATCCGCAAGGACAAGACCGACCTCGAACGTGCCGCTGTCGCAGCTGACATCGCACGCCTCCGCGGCCCGCGCCCCTGTGGTCCGGAGGTCCTGCGTCGACTCCAGCCTCACACAGCTGCTCTCCCCCGCCGCGAGGCGCAGTTGGCTCTGCGGAACGGACTCACGACGCCGATCACTGGCGATCTCCTGGAATGGCTGTCTCTTATA
>NZ_WMLF01000830.1 GCF_014156695.1 Streptomyces durbertensis
CCTCAGCGCCCGCAACACACGACGAATCAGGAGAACCCGCATGATCGGCCTCGTGCTGGCCGCCGGGGCGGGGAGGCGGCCGGCACGGGGGATGCGGCGCAGCGGCCGGGCGAGGAGTTCGGCGAGCGGGCCGCTGTCGGTGAGGGTGTGGAGCGCGGCACCGGCGTGCGCGGTGCCGCGCGCGCCGGCGTACGAGCGGCGCAGGCGGCCGGCGAGGGTGTAGAGCGTCGCGGGGATGCTGGCGAGCAGCAGCACGACAAAGGTGGTGCGGGGGGTGGTGAACGCGGTCAGCGCGGCGATCAGCGCCCAGCGCTCCCCGATCGGCAGGACGATCATGCGCCGGGGCCAGACGGTCCAGCCGGGGGCCCGGTCCGGGGGCGGGGTGCTGGTCCGCCGGTTGTCACTCTGCTGAGCCGTCTGAGGGTGGCCGGTTTGGTGGTAGGAGGCGTCCATGACGTGGCGGACCGTGAGCAGCGCCATCGCGGCCAGCGCCAGCACCCAGACGTCGTCACCCGAGCGGGCGGCGCCCAGCGCCAGCCCCGCGTAGAAGGCGTACTCCTTCGCCCGGTCGAAGGTGGCGTCCAGCCAGGCGCCGACGCGGGAGTAGCGGACGGCGTAGCGGGCGAGCTGTCCGTCGGCGCAGTCCAGCACGAAGGAGAGGAGCAGGAGGAGGGCGGCGGCGACGTAGCCGGGGCGGGTTCCGGTGGCGGCGCAGGCGGCGCCGGCCAGCGCGACGACCAGGGAGGCGGTGGTGACCTGGTCGGGGGTCAGTCCCCGGCGGGCGCACCAGCGGGCGACGTGGCGGGAGTAGGGGCTGATGAAGAAGGTGGTGAAGAAGCCGTCGTGGTCCTTGACCGCGGCGCGCAGCCGGACGGCCTCCTCGTCGACGGCGTCGACGGCCCGCAGGGCCTCGGCGCGGGACGCGGCGTCGGTCGGCACGGTGGCGACCAGGGGGCCGAGCTCCGGGCGGCGCACGGCGACGCCGCCGCGTTCGAGGGCGGCGGCGAGCGTCCCGGTGGGGTCGTCGGCGGTGGGGTCGGTGGGCTGTCTCTTATA
>NZ_WMLF01000831.1 GCF_014156695.1 Streptomyces durbertensis
CTAGGTTGAGAGACGACCAGCGAACGCCAGCAGCCCAGGAGCGCCCCGTGGCCGACCGCCAGCCCACCGAGCCCCCGCACGCACCCGGCCAGCCCGGCCGGCCCGGCCCGGGGGAGACGGCGCCCGCCCCGGAGATCGACGTCAGCGTGCCGCACTCCGCCCGGATGTGGAACTACTGGCTCGGCGGCAAGGACAACTACGCGGCCGACCGCGCCGCCGGCGACCAGTTCAAGGCCAACTTCCCGGCCATCGTCGACACCGCCCGCGCCTTCCGCGCCTTCCTCAACCGGGGCATCCGCTACCTCGCCGACGAGGCCGGCATGCGCCAGTTCCTCGACATCGGCACCGGACTGCCGACCTTCGACAACACCCACGAGCTCGCCCAGGGCATCGCACCCGAGTCGCGCATCGTCTACGTCGACAACGACCCTCTGGTCCTCGCACACGCCCGCGCGCTGCTCACCAGCACCCCCGAAGGCGCCACCGACTACCTCCACGCCGACCTGCGCGACCCCGCGCCGATCCTCCGCGACGCCGCCCGCACCCTCGACTTCGACCGGCCCGTCGCGCTGATCCTCAGCGGCATCCTCGGCCACGTCGACGACGACAACGAGGCCCACCGGATCGTCGACACCCTGCTCGACGCCCTGCCCTCCGGCAGCCACCTGCTCGTCTGCGACGGCACCAACACCGACAAAACCCTCAACGACGCCCAGCGCGAGCACAACCGCGACGCCGAGACCGTCCAGTACCGCCTCCGCAGCCCCGAGCAGATCGCCGCGTTCTTCAAGGGCCTCGAACTCGTCGAGCCCGGCGTCGTCTCCTGCCCGCTCTGGCGCCCCGAACCCAACCGCTTCGGCGAGCCCGTCCACGTCGACGCCTACGGCGCGATCGGCTGCAAGCCGTAAGCTGCGCACGGTAGTTGGTCGTTGGTCCCGGTCAAGGAGTAAGGCGCTGAACCGCCGAACGCGAAAAAAGCTCAGCAGGCAACTCGTCCACGCGGCACGGTTCGAGGACCCGAAGCGGGTACGTGCCCTGCTGCGCGCTGGCGC
>NZ_WMLF01000832.1 GCF_014156695.1 Streptomyces durbertensis
GGCCCAGCGCCGCCCGCACCCCCTCCGGGTCCGGCCGCCCGCCGGCGCCTCCCGCGTCCGGTCCCGCCGGCATCGCCGGCCGCTCCAGCAGCCGCCGCAGCGGGACGAGGGTGAACACCGCCCACCACACACCCGCCGAGGCCAGACAGATACGCACCGCCTCGCCCTCCGAGACGCCCAGCGCCTCATGACCGAGGAACAGCCCCAGATTCCCCACCAGCACCAGCGACCCGGCCGCGTACCCGAACGCCCACCCCCGCGACGAGACCGCGTCCCGCTCGTGCGGCAACGCGATCTGCGGCAGGAACGCGTTGTACACCACCACGCTCACCGCGTACGCCACGTTCGCGACGACCAGCAGCAGCCCACCCAGCAGATAGCGGTCGCCGTCCAGGAAGAACATGCCCGCCGTGGCCGCCGCCCCCACGTACGCCGACACCGCCAGAATCGGCTTCTTGCGCCCGCTGCGGTCCGCCACCGCCGCCGCCCACGGCATCACCAGCACCGACAACAGCACCGACACCGACACCGTGTAGGCGAAGAACGACCCGTCCCGCACCGGGATGCCCAGCGGGTACACGTACCCGTCCGCGTCCGCCGCCGCCTTCGCGATCTCCGTCAGGTACGGCCCCAGGAAGACCGTGAGCACACTCGTGGCGAACACCGAGTTCGCCCAGTCGTAGAAGTACCAGCCGCGCTGCTCACGGCGGCGCGCCGCCGGATCCGCCTCCGCGGCCGGCCCGCTGATCTGCCCGGTGCCCACTCACGCCCCCATGGTGCCGTGCGGCGCGCCGGTGACGGGAGGAACGTCAGCCCCGCCAGGCACCCTGTTCCTCGAGCACCTCACGCAGCGACTCGATGTCGTCGGTCATGATGCCATCGACTCCCAGCCGCAGGAGGTCGATCATCCGACGCCGGTCGTTGACCGTCCACACGTGCACCTGGAGACCCGCCCGGTGGGCCGCCGCCACGAACCGCCGGTCCACCACCGGCACCCCCGACTGCCGCACCGGCACCTGCGCGCACACCGCGCCTCGCGCCGGGCCCCGCCC
>NZ_WMLF01000833.1 GCF_014156695.1 Streptomyces durbertensis
TCCCCCGGCTCCCCGCCCTCCTGACACCGGACACTCTCGCCACCGGGCTGCACACCCACGCCTACGTGCGGTCCCACGCCCAGGCCCGCGCCTGGTGGCCGGACCTGACCGGCACCCTCCACGACGCCTGACCGCGCCGGGTAGCCTCGACGGGGACCACACCGGGGGCAGTTGGGCCCCCAAGAGGGGGCCAGGAACACCATGCCGCACAGCGACAGTCTCGACGCACTCGTCCACCGGACAGCACACACACTCTCCGCCAAGCAACGCGGCGCGGTGGTCGTCGGCGCCGTCCGGGGCGACAACAGCGCCGTCCACGGCGCCGATCCGGCAACGCTGTTCGAGATCGGCTCCATCAGCAAGACGTTCACCTCACTCGCGCTCGCCACGCTCGCGACCCGGGAGGAGGTCTCACTCCAGGCGCCGCTGTACACACTCCTCCCGCACGGCGCGGCCGTCCCCGGCCGGAGCGGCGAACCGATCCGCCTGGAACACCTCGCGTGCCACACCTCCGGACTGCCCAAGCTGCCACGCGGCCTCATGCCCCGCGGCCTGTTCAGCAAGGACCCGTACGCCCACTGCACCACCCCGTTCCTGCTGGACGGACTGCGCCGCACCCGGCTCCGTTCCACCCCCGGCACGCGCTTCCACTACTCCAACCTCGGCGCCGGCCTGCTCGGCCTCGCTCTCGCCCACCACACCGCACAGGACTACGACACCCTCATACGCACCGAGGTCGCGGACCCCCTCAAGCTCCACGACACGGCCGTCACCCTCACCCCCGAGCAGACCGCGCGGCTGACCCCCGGCCACACCGCCCTCGGCCGCCGCACGGCACGCTGGCGCCTGGCCGACCTCGCAGGCGCGGGAGGCATCCACTCCACCGTCCCCGACCTGCTGCTGCTCGCCCGCGCCCACCTCACACCCCCGGCCGCCGAGCCCGCTCCGCCTGCGGGCCCGCTCGCCGACGCCGTCCGCCTCACCCGCACAACCGCCCACCCGATCCCCGGCGGCCCGAGCAAAGCCCACCCCGGCTGGATC
>NZ_WMLF01000834.1 GCF_014156695.1 Streptomyces durbertensis
GTGCAGCCCCGGCCAGGGCGGTGCAGCCCCGCCCCGCGCCGCCGGACGACGCCTGCACGCCGCCTGGGTCCCCGGCGTGGGGCGAGGCCCGTCGGTCATCCAGGGCGGTTGTGTCAGGGGACGAGAGTGAGCGAGTCGGCCGGCGGTCTGGCCGCCGGGTGGTGGGCGGGCTCCAGGTCGGTCGAGTCCGCGAGGATCGCCCTTTGCAGCTGGCGCAGCCGGGTTGAGGGTTCCATGCCCAACTCCTCCAGCAGTGTGGCGCGCACGGCCCGGTAGATGTCCAGCGCCTGGACGCTGCGGCCCGAGCGGTGCAGGGCGAGCATGTACTGGGCGTGGATGTTCTCGTGGACGGGGTGACGGGCGGCGAGCATGCCGAGTTCGGCGAGTAGTTCGTGGTGGAGTCCGAGGCGCAGTTCGGCGTCGAGGCGTTGTTCGAGGAGGGTCATGCGCAGGTCCTCCAGTCCGACTCTGCGGGCCTGGATGTGGGCGCCGGCGTCGACGTCCGCGAGGGTGGGGCCGCGCCAGAGGGCCAGGGCGGCGCGGAGTGCGGTGGAGACCGTGGGGTCGTCGTCGGCGAGCCGCGCCTCACGGGCTCGGGTGAGGTGGTGTTTGAGTACGTGGAGGTCGAGGGAGCCCGGCCGGATGTGCAGCGAGTAGCCGTGGTGGTGGGTGACCAGGAGCTGCTTGGCGGCGTCCCGCCCGCCGATGGTGGGGCAGGCGGCGATGGCCCGCCGGATCTGGAATATGCGCGTGTGCACGCTCTGTACGGCGCTGCGCGGCGGCTTGTCGCCCCACAGCTCCTCGACGCAGGAGTCGAGGGAGACCTGGCAGCCGGCGTTGAGGAGCAGCAGACCGAGTAACTGGCGGGTCATCGGGCCGGGGGGAAGGCGGCACACTTCCGGGGTGTCTTCCTCCGTCATGGCCAGGGGGCCGAGAACACCAAACTTCATCGGGTTTCCTTTGCTGGGCGGCGGTGCCCGGGCTGCGGAAGCGCGCCGGCCACCGGTGGTGGGGGTGCCGCTGCGGGTGCGAAGGGAAG
>NZ_WMLF01000835.1 GCF_014156695.1 Streptomyces durbertensis
GGCCTCACCGTCCTGGACGGGCGGACGACCGAGATAGGCGGGCTGCGGGTGGGCTTCGTCGGCGGCGGCCTGCGCACCCCGATGAACACCCCCTACGAGATCGACGAGGACGAGTACGCCGCCAAGGTGGACGCCCTCGGCGAGGTCGACGTGCTCTGCTCGCACATCCCGCCCGAGGTGCCGGAGCTGTGCTACGACACCGTCGCCCGCCGCTTCGAACGCGGCAGCCGGGCGCTGCTGGAGATGATCCACCGGGTGCGGCCCCGCTACGCCTTCTTCGGCCACGTCCACCAGCCGCTGGTCCGGCGGATGCGGATCGGCGCCACGGAGTGCGTGAACGTCGGCCACTTCATGTCCGGCGGCAGGCCTTTCGCCCTGGAGTGGTGACCGCCGGTAGCCCGCCGCGCGGTAGCCTTCCCCCGCGACCACCGGCGGCTCCGCCGGCAGCGCGCGTCCGCCCCGACACGTCCCGCCGCCCGGCGAACGGCCTCGCGGCGGGCGTCACACGACGGGTCGGCAGCGGCACACGGGTTTTCGGTTTTCCTGTTTCCTGAAGGAGCCATGAGCGATGGCGGAACACACCAGGTCGAGCATCACCATCGACGCGGCCCCGGCCGAGGTCATGGCCGTGATCTCCGACTTCGGGCGCTACCCGGAGTGGACCGGGGAGGTGAAGGAGGCCGAGATCCTGGCCACCGACGAC
Source organism: Streptomyces durbertensis (assembly GCF_014156695.1). GTDB lineage: Bacteria > Actinomycetota > Actinomycetes > Streptomycetales > Streptomycetaceae > Streptomyces > Streptomyces durbertensis. Next base: position 704 of record NZ_WMLF01000835.1, read on the forward strand.
GCCGGCCGCGCCGAGCAGGTGCGGCTCCTGCTGGACGCGGGTGCGATCAAGGACGAGCACACCCTCGCCTACGAGTGGCCCGGTGACCGCGAGGTCCGCTGGTCGCTGGTGAAGTCGCAGATGCTCCGCGCGCTCGACGGCTCCTACACGCTCGCCCCGGTCGACGGCGGCACCCGCACCGAGGTCACCTACCAGCTCACCGTCGACGTCAAGATCCCGATGCTCGGCATGATCAAGCGCAAGGCGGAGAAGGTCATCATCGACCGCGCGCTGGACGGGCTGAAGAAGCGCGTCGAGTCCGGCGCCGCCGGCGACCGGGACTGACGTGCGGGC
>NZ_WMLF01000836.1 GCF_014156695.1 Streptomyces durbertensis
CCTCCGACCCCCGCCCGGCCGGGTCTCAGCAGTCGGTCCGCGGCGGAACGCGGGGCGTCGGACGCAGTTCCACGCGCACCTCGTCCCCGTACGGCACGACCAGCGTCCGGCTGGGTGTGCCGCCGTCGCGGCCGTCCCGCCAGTGCGCGGGGACGACAAACAGCCGGCCGCCGGACTCCACGAGCAGCCGCAGGCCCTGGTAGCGGTGCCGGTAGGCTCCCGCCTCGTCCCCGCCGTCCTGGTACTCGACCCCGCACGGGACCCCGCGCAGTGGCTCCCTGGTATGCAGCAGGACGTGCGGCCGCGCCGGCAGCCCCTCGGCGAACTCCTCGGCCTTGCCCCTCCCGTGCGCGGCGGCGAACTCGTTGGTGGCCCAGAAGGCGCTGGCGACCCCCACCAGCGCGAGCCAGCCGACCGACCGGCGGGCGGCCTGCCGCAGGTCCGACTCCCCGGACCAGTCGTGCCGGCGGGCCGCCACCGTGTGCAGCACCCAGCCGCCGTAGGCGACGGCCACCGAGCCGAGGGCGAGCGCCAGCGGCGTCACCGGGAAGTGCTCACCGGCGCTGACGCCCGCCACCAGGAACCCGACCAGCCCCCGGGCCAGCGCGAGCAGGCCGACCAGGACCAGCAGCACGCCCAGCCAGCCACTCACCACGTCCCGCTCCGGCGCCGCCAGCAGCCACCGCACCCCGGCGTGCAGCCCGGTCACCAGCAGCCCGATCAGCGCGACCACCAGTACCGGCGGATACAGCACCTCCACGCCGTACAGCAGCGTCTCCTGGAGTGTCAGGTCGACCAGGTCCAGGTCCACGCCGTAGTAGCGGAACCGGGCGCGGAGGGCCACGTAGCCGAAGTAGAAGAGCAGCGCGGTGACGACGGTGGTGGGCGCGACCACCGCGGCGATCTCCCGCGCCCGGCCGAGGAAGGACGAACTCATCGGCCGCCGGGCTCCTGCCCGCCGTCGCCGTTCGGGCCGCCCGTCTGGCCACCGCCGCCGGCGTCTCCGCCCCCGCTGGCTGCTGTCTCTTATA
>NZ_WMLF01000837.1 GCF_014156695.1 Streptomyces durbertensis
GGTGGAGGCGGTCGGCGGGGGAGCGGTCACGGCAGCAGCCATTCGACGGGGCGGCGCGTACTCAGGTGCACGGTCCCGGTGACGGGCGTGCGGGAGTCCAGCCGGAAGGGTGGCCCGGCGGCCGACGACCAGGCGTGGCCGGACTTCGTCGCGGCGTCCTTCCGCAGCTCCACGACCACGGCGACCGGGTCGCCGGCCCGGGTGAAGCGGGCGGCGAGCCGCTCGTCGCCGAGGAACGCGGCGATCCGCCGCCGGTCCTGCGGGACCCGGCCGACCGCGCGGACCTTGCCGCGCAGCACCCCGTAGGTCTCCCGTGGGGCGGACGACACGGCGAGGTCCACCGGGGCGCCGACGGGGATCGTCGAGCCGGACCCGGCCGGCGCGTACAGCACGGCCAGCAGCGGCTCGTCCGGCCCTCGGACCTGCTCCAGGGACGCGACGTCGGTGCCGGTGCGGACGACGCTGCCGACACCGGCGAGGAGTGTGGTGAGCCGACCGCCGTCGAGCGCGAAGATCGCGCGGTCGCCGCGTTCGGTGCGGACGGTGAACAACGTCGCGTTTCGGGGAAGGAGTTGGCCTTCCCTGGCCTGGACGCGGACCACCTGGCCGGCGAAGGGGCTCTGCACGGTGTAGCTGCCGCCGGCGTGGGTGAGAAGGCCGGGGGCGTCGGCCTTCTCGACGATCGAGCCGGTGCAGGCCCAGTAGCCGGCGGCGGCCATGACGAGGACGGAGACGGCCATGACGAGGCGGCCGGGTGGGCGGGCGAAGCGGAGAGGGAGATCGAGTTCTTCCGGGGAGTTCTGTTTGGCGAGCGCGCTGCGGCGGAACTGCACGGCCCGTGACCTTTCGTCGGGCAACCGGTGTTGTTCCCCAGTCACACCCCTTCCCGAAACCGGGGGCTCTGCCCCGGACCCCGTAGTCGCGGCCCGGCGGCCGCTCGTCCTCAATCGCCGGACGGGCTGGCTCTTCCGCCCGTCCGGCGCTCAATCCAGCCCGCCCTGGGGGTACCTCCCGGCCGGAGGC
>NZ_WMLF01000838.1 GCF_014156695.1 Streptomyces durbertensis
GTGGGGCCTTACAGGCCCAGCTCGCCCTCGAACTCGCCGGCCTCGAGGCGGGCCTTGACGGCGCCCAGGTAGCGGGCGGCGTCCGCGCCGTCGACCAGCTGGTGGTCGTACGACAGCGTCAGGTACACCATGTCGCGGATGGCGATCGTCTCACCGAGCTCCGGGTGGTCGATGACCATCGGACGGCGGACGGTGGCGCCGATGCCCAGCTCGGCGACCTGCGGGTAGTTCACGATGATCGTGTCGAACAGCGCACCGCGCGAGCCGGTGTTGCTGATCGTGAACGTGCCGCCGGACATGTCGTCCGGGCTCAGACCGCCCTGGCGCACCTTGCCGGCCAGCTCCGCGGTCTTCTTGGCGATACCGGCGATGCTGAGGTCGCCGGCGCCCTTGATGACCGGGACCATCAGGCCCTTCTCCGAGTCCACCGCGATGCCGACGTTCTCGACGTCGTGGTAGGTGACGGTGCCGTCGTCGTTGATGCGGGCGTTGATGGCCGGGTGGGCCTTCAGCGCCTCGGCGGCGGCCTTCACGAAGAACGGCATCGGGGAGAGCTTGACGCCCTCACGGGCGGCGAAGGACTCCTTGGCGCGGGCCCGCAGCTTCATGACGCGGGTGACGTCGACCTCGACGACGGTGGACAGCTGCGCCTGCTTCTGCAGCGCCTCCACCATCTTCTCGGCGATGACCTTCCGGATCCGCGACATCTTCACGGTCTGGCCGCGCAGCGGCGAGGTCTCCAGCTTCGGGGACTTCGGCGCGGCGGCGGCCGGGGCGGCCGGCTGGGCGGCGGCGGCCTTGGCGGCCTCCGCGGCGGCGAGCACGTCCTGCTTGCGGATGCGGCCGCCGACGCCGGTGCCCTTGACCGAGCCGAGGTCGACGTTGTTCTCGCTGGCGAGCTTGCGCACCAGCGGGGTGACGTACGCGCCCTCGGCGGCGGCGCTGGCGGCCGGAACCGGCTTGTGGGCCGGGGCGGCCGGCTGCGCCGGAGCCGCCGGCTGGGCGGGGGCCTGCTGCTGGGC
>NZ_WMLF01000839.1 GCF_014156695.1 Streptomyces durbertensis
GGTGTCACCAGGGGAAGTCGGTCTCGGCGAGCGGCGCCCGTACCGCGGGCGGCGCCTCCCGGCCGTTCGCCCGCAGCACACGGCGTGCGCTGTCGGCGAGGGCGCGACCGGTGCCGGCCTCCAGGAGAGGTCCGGGGTGGTGGGCGGCGGCCCGGCGCAGTACGGGCGGCAGCTCCGCCGGTCTGGTCAGGCAGTCGGCGAGCCGCTCGGCCAGGCTGTCGTCGGCCTGGTACGCGCGGCCGGCGACGGCGGAATAGACCGGGAGCCGGGGTGCCTTCATCGGATAGCCGCGCAGGGCGTCGGTGAACGCCGCGGCCTGGGCGCGCAGCCCGGGGTGGTGCGAGCTGAACGGTAGCCGCAGCCGGGCGGCCGTGACGCCGTGCTCGGCGGCCGCCCGTTCGACCAGGCACAGCTTGTCGAGCGGGCCGCTCACGACCACCGAACTGCTGTCGTTGACCACGGCGACGGCCACCTCCGAGGCGCCGTCGCTGTCGGCGCCTCGGCCGTCCTGGAGATCGGGGTGGTCACCGGTGTCGCGGATCAGGCGCCGTGCCGTCGCCGGCGAGCAGCGGAGCAGCGTCAGGCCGCCGGGGCAGGTCGTGAGTACGCACGCCAGGTCGTGGGCGGCCCGCGCCCCGTCCTCGACGGTGAGCGCGCCGGCGGCGGTGAGGGCCGCGATCTCGCCGAAGCTCACCGCCACCACCGCGTCGGGGGGCCCGAGAGTCCGGCTCAGCGCCCGGTGGATGGCGACCGACGCGCCGAACAGGGCGATCTGGGCGGTGCCGGTCGGTGCTTCGGCGAGTTCCCGCGCGCTCGGCGGCGCCGTGCCCAGCAGCCACGGCCGCAGCGCCGGGACGCCACGCTCCGCCGCGACGCCGTCGACCCGCTCCAGGACGTCGGACACCGCCCGGCGTAACGGGGCGTGGTCACGGGCGGCGTTGACCAGGGAGGTGAGGGAGAAGTCGCCCTGGCCGGGGAAGAGATGGACGGACCGTCCGGAGGCGGTGGGGC
>NZ_WMLF01000084.1 GCF_014156695.1 Streptomyces durbertensis
GAGGCGTTCTTCGGCGGCCACCGCGTCGGTGGTGTGGGAGCGGAGGAGGGTGGGGCGGGCGCGGTCGCGGTGACGGCGGCGAGCGCGCCGAGGGCGGCGGCCGCGGCGGTCAGGGTTCTACGGGACACGTGTTGACTCCCGGGGTGTGGTGGAGGGTTCACAACGGGTCGAGCAGAGCGGGCAGTCCGGTGACGGACGGCAGGACGTGGTGGGCGCCGGCGGCGCGCAGGTCGGGCTCGGTGTGGGCGCCGGTGAGGACGCCGGCGACAAGTCCGGCGCCGGCGGCGAGGCCGCTGCGCACGTCGGAGACGGTGTCGCCGCAGACGGCGAGTTGCCGGACGTCGGCGGCGGCGCGGGTGCGCAGCAGCGCGGTGAGCGGCAGGTCAGGGTGGGGGCGGCCGCGTCCGGCGTCGGCCGGGCAGAGGGTGAGGTCGGCGAGGTCCTCCCAGCCGAGGGCGTGCAGCAGGCGGTCCTGGGTGGCGCGGGCGAAACCGGTGGTGAGGACGACGGCGCGGCCGTCGGCGCGGAGCCGCTTGATGGTCTCGCGGGCGCCGGGCACCTCGGTGCAGGCGCCTTGGTCGACGAGGTCGGCGTAGGCGTGCTCGAAGGCGGTGTTGGCGTGCTGGGCGCGGGGCTCGTCGCCGGCCAGGAGGTGGCGGAAGACCTTGATCTTCGATTCGCCCATCGTGGCCCGGACGTAGGCGAGTTGGTCGGGGGTGTGGTCGGGGAGGGCGGCGCGGAAGGCGGCTTCGACGAGGCCGTCGTCGGCGACGGTGGTGCCGGCCATGTCGAGTACGACGAGGGTGATCGGGGGCCGGGTGGAGGTGTTCGGGTTCACCAGTTCAGTTCCTTCGCGGTGTGCTCGGCGATGGCCGGGGAGCAGGTCATGCCTCGTCCGCCGGGGCCGGTGACCAGCGTTCCACCGTCGAGGCGGTGGCGGGCGACAAGCCGGGTCGGGTCGAGGCACTGGGCGTAGACGCCGGCCCAGCGGCGTCGGACGGGAGGCAGCGGGCGGCCGAGCAGTGCGGTGGCGACGGCGGTGAGGTGTTCGTAGGGACGTTCGTCGACGTCGAAGCCGAAGGGCTGCTTGTACTCGTGGGTGTCGCCGATGGTGAGGGAGCCGTCGGCGCGCTGGACCATGAGCAGTTGCATGTGGTGTTCGGCGGCGACGGGCGGCTGGGGTTGGGCGCGGTCGAGTGCGTCGCTGTTGTAGGCCGGGTAGTAGCGGAAGCTGTCGGCGTCGGCGACGGAGGTGGTGAGCCGCTCGTCCAGTGGCGCGGTCTGCATCATCTGCAACCGGACGCGACGGACGGGGAGTTCGGGGGCCAGCTCGCGGACGAGTCCGCCGACGCGGTCGCCGGGGCACAGGACGACGCAGTCGCCGGCGTGCCGCTCGCCGTGGTCGTCGGTGACGGACGGGCCGTCCACGGCCCGGACCTCGCGGCCGCCGAGGAAGGTGTAGCGGCCGGTGGTGCGGAGGTGGTCCTGGAGGGCGCGCTGGGCGGTGCGGGGTTCGACGGCCGCGTCGCGCTCGCACCACAGGGCGGCGAGGGTGCCCTGCGCCAGTCCGCGCAGGGCCGGGTTGAGCGCCGACGCCTGGGCGGGGTCGAGCAGTCGGTGGCCTCGGACGGCGGCCTCGGGGCTTTCGGCTGCGGCTTCGGCGACGGCCATCTCGGCGGCTGTCCGGACGACGGTGAGGCTGCCGCCGGCGCGGAAGCCGAGGGCGGGGACGCGGTCGCCGATCTCCTCCCACAGCGCGCGGGCGCGCAGCGCGGTGTCCAGTTCGACGCCGGGGGCGCGGCCGCCGACCCAGACCAGGCCGAAGTTCCGCACCGACGCGCCGCGCGCCTGGGGTTCCCGTTCCAACTGGACGACCTCGTGGCCGCGTTCGACGGCCTGCCAGGCGTGCATGGTGCCCAGCACGCCGCCTCCCACAACGATGACTCGCATGGGCAGACCGTCTCGCCGTGGCGTGTCACGGGCAGGGCCGAGCGGCGACGCGGGGGTGAACGCGCCGTCAAGTTTGGACCAGACCCGTTACTGTTCCGTGACTTGGCCGAGAGTGGTGGTGAAGCTGAAGCGGTCGCCCCGGTAGAGGGTCCGGACCCGCTCCAGCGGGCGGCCGGCGGGGTCCCGGGTCAGGCGGTGGATGAGCAGCATGGGCAGTGCGGGAGGGGTGCCGATCAGCAGCGCCTCGCGCGGTGTGGCCAGGACGGTCTCCAGCCGCTCCTCGCCGCCCGCGCACACCAGCCCACGGTCCTCCCCCAGGTACCGGTAGAAGGAGGTGGCGGGGTCGAACTCGTCGGCCAGGTCGGGCAGGAGCGCCACGGGGGTGAAGGTGCTCTCCAGGCCGACCCGTTCGTCGTCGGCGAGCAGGACGCGTTCCAGGTGCCACACCGGTTCCCCGGTCATGAGGTCCAGTTCCTCCGCGAGTCCGGCGGGGGCCGGGTGCCGGTCGAGGGAGATCAGCGCACGGCCCGGCAGCAGTCCGCGCCGGCGGACGCCTTCGGTGTAGCTGTCCAGCGACAGCGGCTGGGTGAGCTTCGGGCCCGCGACCACCGTGGCTCTGCCGCGCCGCCGGACACGGCCCTCCAGCAGCAGCTCACGCAGCGCCTGCCGCACGGTCTCGCGTGCCGCGCCGAAGCGCTCGGCCAGCTCCCGCTCGGCGGGCAGTGCCCCGCCCTCGCCCAACTCCCCCAACAGCAACGCGATCTCCGCCTTCACCGCGTAGTACTTCGGCACCCGGCCGTGCTCGGGCACCCCGTCGCGGATCGGTGCGGAACTGTCCTCGGGAAGCTGTGGGATCTCACGCCTGCTCACCCCCGCATCCTGGCAGGCCGGCCGGAACGGCCGGTGAGCACGACCTAACATGGCGGTTCCGCGTCGCGGGTACGGAGGGACCGGGGACCGTCCCGCCGTGAACGCCTCGCGGCGGCAGGCGACCCCGGCAGCAGCGGCAGCGACCCCGGCAGCAAAGGACGACGATGAACACCAGGAGCAGCAACGGCGAGGCCCCTCTGCGGGTCGGGTTGATCGGGTACGGGGTCGCGGGGTCCTTCTTCCACGCCCCGCTGGTCCACGCCGTGTCCGGACTCAGCCTGGACGTGATCGTCACCTCCGATCCCGACCGCCGGCGTTCGGCGGCCGAGGCGTACCCGGGGGCGCGGACCGTCCCGGACGCGGACGCGTTGTTCGCCGACGCCGACCGGCTTGACCTGGTGGTGGTCGCCTCCCCGAACCGGACCCACGTGGAACTCGCCGAGCGGGCGTTGCGCGCCGGGCTGCCGGTTGTCGTGGACAAGCCGCTGGCCGGGACGGCGGCCGAGGCGGAGTCGTTGGCGGCGCTGGCCGCCGAGCGCGGGCTGCTGCTCTCGGTCTTCCAGAACCGCCGCTGGGACGGTGACTTCCTGACCGTGCGCGCTCTGCTGGCCGAGGGCACGCTCGGCACGGTGCACCGCTTCGAGTCCCGGTTCGAGCGCTGGCGGCCCCGGCTCAAGGGCGGTTGGCGGGAGTCCGGGGACCCGCTGGAGCTGGGCGGGCTGCTGTACGACCTCGGGAGTCATGTCGTCGACCAGGCGGTGAGCCTGTTCGGGCCGGTGACCTCGGTGTACGCCGAGGCGGACGTGCGGCGTGCGGGGGCCGGGGCGGACGACGACACGTTCCTGGCGCTGACCCATCGGAGCGGCGTGCGCTCACACCTCTGGGTGAGTGCGCTGGCCGCGCAGTTGGGCCCGCGCTTCCGGGTGCTGGGCGACCGGGCGGGCTATGTGAAGTACGGGCTCGACCCGCAGGAGGACCAGCTCCGCTCCGGGCGGCGGCCGGAGCAGGGGGCGCGCTGGGGCGCGGAGGAGGAGTCCGCCTGGGGGACGCTCGGCAGCACCGAGCGGACCGAGCCGGTGCCGACCAGGGACGGCGAGTACCCGGCGTACTACGCGGCGGTGGCGGAGGCGCTGCGGACGGGCGGCAAGCCGCCGGTGGGCGCCGACGAGGCCGCGGAGGTGCTGCGGGTGCTGGAGGCGGCGCGGGTGTCGGCCGCCGAGGGGCGCGTCGTGCGCCTGGGCTGACCGGCGGCCGGCCGGAGGAGCGGTGACGGGCCTCCCCCGGCCGGCGCCGGACCGACGTGCTACGCGCTCTTGAACTCCTGGCGCTGGCGGCCCAGTCCGTCCACCTCCAGCTCCACCACGTCGCCCGGCCGCAGGAACGGCTTCGGGTAGGGCTGGCCGTTGGCGACGCCCGCCGGGGTGCCGGTGTTGATCACGTCGCCGGGACGCAGCACCATGAACTGGCTGAGATAGCGCACCACCTCGGCGACAGGGAAGATCTGGTCGGCGGTGGTGCCGTGCTGCTTGAGCGCGCCGTTGACCCACAGCCGCAGCCCGAGGCGCTGCGGGTCGGGCACCTCGTCGGCGGTGACCAGCCACGGGCCGAGCGGGTTGAACGTCTCGCAGTTCTTGCCCTTGTCCCACTGGCCGCCGCGCTCCAGCATGAACTCGCGCTCGGAGACGTCGTGGGTGACGGTGTACCCGGCGATCACGCCGAGGGCCTGGTCGGTGCTCTCCAGGTAGCGGGCGGTGCGGCCGACGACCACCGCCAGTTCGACCTCCCAGTCCGTCCGTACGCTGCCGCGCGGGATGAGCACGGTGTCCTCGGGGCCGACGACGGTGTCGGGGGCCTTCATGAAGACCAGCGGCTCCTCGGGTATCGCCTGGCCGGTCTCCTCGGCGTGGTCGCGGTAGTTGAGGCCGACGCACACGATCTTCCCGATGCCGCCGAGCGGCGGCCCGATCCGCAGGCCGGCCTGGTCGAGCACGGGCAGCCGGCCCTCGGCCAGCTCCTGCCTGATCCGGGCGAGCGCCGTCTCGTCGGCGAGCAGCCTCCCGTCCACGTCGGGGACAAGCCCGGACAGGTCGCGCAGCAGGCCCCGCTCGTCGAGGGCCGCCGGCCGTTCCGCCCCCACCGGTCCAACACGCAGCAGTTTCACGGCACACTCCCGTGGTCGAAGGTCGCGATGGGGACGGCCATCGAGGGTTCGGACGATCCTCCAAGGCGGCCCGGCCGCGCGCAAGCAGCGCCCGAGTACTGGACCGTAACTTCCGCGGACGGCTCCCCCGCCGGACGCCGACCGCCCGCGGTCAGCCGCCGATCGCGTGGGTCACCGTGTGGATGGTGAGGCCCGCGAGGGCGCCCACGACCGTGCCGTTGATCCGGATGAACTGGAGGTCGCGGCCGATGTTCGCCTCGATCTTGCGGGAGGTCTGCTCGGCGTCCCAGCCGGCGACGGTGTCGGCGATCAGGCCGGTGATCTCGGCCTGGTAGGTGGTGACGACGTGGGTGGCGGCGTTCTCGATCCAGCGGTCCACCTTGGTCTGGAGGCGGTTGTCCTCGGCCAGCCGGGCGCCGAGCGAGAGCAGCCCGGCCCGGGCCCGCAGCCGCAGCTCGCTGCGCTCGTCCTCGGCGGCGTTGAGCAGCGAGGTGCGCACCGACGTCCACGCGGAGCTGATCACGTCCTGGACCTCGCCGCGGGCCAGGATCTCCCTCTTCAGCCGTTCGACCTTCTCCCGCGTGGCGGGGTCCTCGCGCAGTTCGGTCGCGAAGTCCGCCAGGAAGGTGTCGATCGTGCCGCGCGCCGGGTGGTGCGGCATGTCGCGCATCTCGGTGACGAAGCGCAGCAGCTCGCGGTAGACGCGGTCGCCGATCTTGTGGTCGACGAAGCGCGGCGTCCAGCCGGGCGCGCCGCCGGCGACCGCCTCCATCACCGACTCCCGGTGGAGCACCAGCCAGTCGTGCGCCTTGGCGCAGACCAGGTCGACGGCCTTGTGGTGGCCGCCGTCGGAGACGACCCGGTCGAGCATCGCGCCGAGGCCGGGCGCGATCTCCTGGGCGTCGGCCCGCCGGGTGATCGCCTCGCCGACGACGGCGCGGACGTCGGAGTCGCGCATCACGGTGAGCGCCCCGCGCAGCGCGGTCGCCAGTTCGGTGGTGACGCGGTCGGCGTTGGCCGGTTCGGCGAGCCAGGAGCCGAGCCTGCGGCTGATGCCCACCGACCGCAGCCGCTGCCGCACCACGTCCTCGCCGAGGAAGTTGTCCCCGACGAAGTCACCGAGGTTGCGGCCCAGTTGGTCCTTCTTGGTGCGGATGATGGCGGTGTGCGGAATGGGCAGGCCCATGGGGCGCTTGAAGAGCGCGGTGACGGCGAACCAGTCGGCGAGGGCCCCGACCATGCCGGCCTCCGCCGCCGCCGCCACGTACCCGGCCCAGGCGCCGGCACCCGACCGTTCGGCCCAGGTGGCCAGGACGTACACCACGGCGGCCAGTACCAGCGCGCCGGTGGCGATCGTCTTCATCCGCCGTACGCCGCGCTGCTTCTCGGCGTCGGCGGCGGTGAACTCGCCGAGGTCCCTGGTGATGTGCGCGACCGGATGGCGCTCCGGCCGTTCGTCGGTGTCCGTCGTCCGTTCCATCGGCTCCACCCAGTGTCGTGTCCCGGCTTGCATTGTCGCCGGGCGCGGCGACGGACGCGGAACACCCCGGCGGTGGCGGCGCGCGGCGCCCGGTGAGACGCGGAACACGTGCCGCGGCGCAACGCGGCACCATCCGGCCGCGTCCCCTCCTGCGGAGGCACCGGGACGGGCGCGGAACGCCGGGCGGCACATGGGATCATGTCTCCGCATCAGGGAAGGCCCGAGGGGGAGAGAATGACCGCTGGCAGGCGGCCCGTGAAGAGCAGGAGCGCGGGCTACGCGTTCCTCGCGGGCTTCGCGGCGATCGTCGTGCTCGTCTCCGGGGCGATCTTCGTCGGCTTCGGCGGCCGGGAGTCCTCGCGCGGCGCGAACGGCGGCGGCGGGCAGGCCGCGCCGGCCTCGTCGGGCAACTGGGTCGGCACCTGGGCCACCGCCGCGGCGGCGAGCGAGCCCGACGCGCCGGACGGCCACCCGGACACCTCGATCCGCAACATCGTGCACACCTCCGTCGGCGGCACCGCCGCCCGCGTGCAGCTGTCCAACCTGTTCGGCGACCGGCCGCTGACGATCGACCACGCCACGCTCGCGCTGGCCGCCGCGCCGAGCGCCCCGGCCGCCGCGCCCGGCACGATGCGCCGGCTCACCTTCGGCACGCAGGAGTCGGTGACCATCCCGCCCGGCGGCACGGTGACCAGCGACGCGGTCCGGCTGACCGTGCCGCACTCCGCCGACCTGCTGGTGACGACCTACTCCGCGACCCGCTCCGGCGCGGTCACCTACCACCCCTTCGCCCGCCAGACCAGCTATCTGGCGACCGGCGACCGGGCCGCCGAGCTGGACGGCACCGCGTACACCACGCAGAGCCCCTACTGGCGCTACGTGACCGGCGTCGACGTGTGGACGACGGAGACCGAGGGCGCGGTGGTGGTCATCGGTGACTCGATCACCGACGGCATCACCTCCAGCCCCGGCGCCAACCGCCGCTGGCCGGACTTCCTCGCCGAACGGCTGCGTACCGAGCGCGGCGCGCCCGCCTACAGCGTGCTGAACTCCGGCATCAGCGGGAACAGGGTGCTCGTCGACGGCACCGCCCGCTACGCGTACAACGGGCCGAGCGCGCTGGCCCGGATGGAACGCGACGCGCTGTCCCGCACGGGTGTGCGGACGGTGGTGATCCAGCTCGGCATCAACGACATCCTCAAGAGCCCGGGCCCGATCGACCCGGCGGCGATAGCGCACGGGCTGGAGCGGCTGGCCGCGCAGGCGCAGAGCCGCGGCCTGCGGGTGGTCGTGGGCACGCTCACCCCCTTCGCAGGCCACCGCAAGCACACGCCGGAGCGGGAGGCGGCCCGGCAGCGGGTCAACGAGCGCATCCGGGCGAGCGAGGCGTTCGACGGCGTGGTCGACTTCGACGCCGCGCTGCGCGACCCGGCCGCACCCGAACGTATGCGCACCGCGTACGACTCCGGGGACCACCTGCACCCGGGCGACAACGGCTTCCGGGCCATGGCGCAAGCCGTCGACCTGCGGCTTGTCGCCAGCGACCGGAACACCCGGGTCTCCGCCGACTGACCTCCGGCCGCCGTCCCGCCGCCCTTCGGCCGGTCCCACGGGCACCGCCGGGCGGTTCGTGTGAGCAACCGCTCACGTGCGGCCGCATCCATTTGCGCCCCTTGTGCGTCATGTATTCAGGAGGATCCCGTATCCGGTGGGATCGGACGACGGCTCGGCGCGCCCGCGACGACGCCGTCACGGTTCGCCGGATCGGGTGACGACCGCAGACCAGACGGCCTGGCGCGTGCGCCGAGGGCACCGCCGCGCGGCACGGAACGGCCCACGCGGTGCCAAGGTGTCAGGATGTCCTGATGCCGCGTGTGTCGCGGCAGCGGCACCGGACAGCGCGGGGGTGGGCCGCCCGAACCGGACGAGGAGTCCCAGAACAGATGAGCGACGATCCGAACAGCGCCGACCAGGGCGCCCCGCCGGCGGACGGACGGCCCCGGCGCACGGGGCTGCGCCGGCTGCTGCCCACCTGGCGGATGGTGCTCGGCGGCGTGCTGCTCGTGCTGCTCCTGGGGACCGGCACCATGGTGACCGGCTACCTGCTGGTGGACATCCCGGACGAGCCGAACAAGGCCGCCGCCGCGCAGAGCAACGTCTACCTGTACTCCGACGGCTCGGTGATCGCCAAGGACGGCGAGGTCAACCGGGAGAACGTCACCCTCGGGCAGATCCCCAAGAACGTGCAGCACGCGGTGCTCGCCGCCGAGGACCGGGACTTCTACAACAAGCCGGCCGTCGACCCCAAGGCGATGGCCAGGGCGGCGTGGAACATGCTGCGCGGCGAGGGCAAGCAGTCCGGTTCCACGATCACCCAGCAGTACGTGAAGAACTACTACCTGACCCAGGACCGGACGCTGACCCGGAAGGCGCAGGAGTTCTTCATCGCGATCAAGCTGGACCGGGAGGTCAGCAAGGACGAGATCCTCGTCGGCTACCTCAACACCAGCTACTACGGCCGCAACGCCTACGGCATCCAGGCCGCGGCGCAGGCCTACTACGGCAAGAACTCCGACGACCTGACGACCGAGGAGGGCGCCTACCTCGCCGCCCTGGTCAACTCGCCCAGCGCCTTCGACGTGTCCGCCGTGCCGGAGAACCGGGGCAAGGCCGTGGCCCGCTGGAACTACGTGCTGGACGGCATGGTCAAGGAGGGCTGGCTGCCCGCCGGCGAGCGGGCCGGGATGAAGTTCCCCGAGCCGAAGGAGGCCAGCGCCCCCACCGGCCACTCCGGCCAGCGCGGCTACCTCGTCAAGGCCGTCAAGGACCACGTCGTCAGGAACGACATCGTCGACGAGGAGCGGCTGCGCACCGGCGGCTACCGCATCACCACCACCATCGACCGCAAGCGCCAGGACGCGTTTGTGAAGTCCGTCGAGGAGCAGCTGCTCAGCAAGGTCGACGACTCCCGCGAGGTCGACAGGTACGTGCGGGCCGGCGGCACGTCGATCGACCCGGAGACCGGCGAGGTCGTGGCGATGTACGGCGGTCTGGACTACGTGAAGCAGTTCGTGAACAACGCCACCAGGCGCGACTACCAGGCGGCGTCGACCTTCAAGCCGTTCGTCTACGCGGCGGCCATGGAGAACGGTTCCAGCACGCGGGGCGGCCAGCGCATCGGCCCGTACACCACCTACGACGGCACCAGCCGCCGCCCGGTCGTGGGCCGCGACGGACAGCAGACCAGCTGGGCGCCGCAGAACGAGGGCGACGTCTCCTACGGCCCGATCTCGGTCACCGAGGGCATGGACAAGTCCGTGAACTCGGTCTTCGCCCAGATGGGCGTCGACGTCGGCCCGGAGAAGGTCAAGGAGACGATCATCAGGCTCGGCATCCCCGCCGACACCCCCGAGCTGGCAGCCGCGCAGGCGTCCGTCTCCCTCGGCACCGCGACGCCCAGCACGCTGGACGTCGCCCACGCCTACACCTCACTCGCCAACCACGGCGAGGAGCGGCCCTACACCCTGGTGTCGAAGATCACCCGGGGTGGTGAGGAGATCCAGCTCCCGGAGCGCGAGACCACGCAGGCGATCAGCCGGTCGGCCGCCGACTCCACCACCGCCGTGCTGCGCAGCGTCGTCGACAACGGCAGCGGCGTCAACGCCAAGGCCGCCGGGCGTCCGGCCGCCGGCAAGACCGGTACCGCCGAGGGCAACACCGCCGCCTGGTTCGCCGGCTACACGCCCGACCTGGTGACGGTCGTCGCCGTCATGGGCCAGGACTCGCAGACCGGCGAACAGAAGTCGCTGCACGGCGCCCTCGGCGAGCCGCGCATCAGCGGCGGCGGCTACCCGGCCCGCATCTGGGCCCAGTACACCGGCGCGGCGCTGGCCGGGAAACCGTACAAGGACTTCGACCTGGAGGCGGAGAACGTCCAGCCGCCGGCGCAGGAGACCCCCGAGGCCCCGCAGCAGCCGGACGACGAGCCGGAGGCCCCGGAGGACGAGGAGGAGCAGGACGAGAACGCCGACGGCGGCGCGGACGACAACGGCGACGAGAAGGGCAACCCCGACGGCGGTCAGGACCAGAACACCCCCGGCGCCGGACAGCCCAGCACCGGCGACGGCGACGGCCAGCCCGGAACTCCCGGCGGCACGCCCGGAGGCTCCCCCGGCACCGACCCGGGCACCGGCGACGGCGGCGCGGAGACACCCGAGGCCCCGGCCGGCGCCGGGCCCGGCGACAGCTTCCTCACGCCGTTCCGCCCGACCGGCTGACGCCTGAGGCCGCTCAGTGGCCGGAGGTGGCCTTCAGGCCCACCACGGCCACCAGCAGCAGCGAGATGAAGAAGATCCGGGCGGCTGTCGCGGGCTCGCCCAGGACGAGGATGCCGAGGATCGCGGCGCCGGCCGCGCCGATCCCCACCCACACGCCGTAGGCGGTGCCGATCGGCAGGGTGCGGGCGGCCTGCGCCAGCAGCAGCATGCTGGCGGCGATGCCGAGGACGGTGAACACGCTCGGCCACAGCCGGGTGAAGCCCTCGGTGTACTTCATTCCGATCGACCAGCCGACCTCCAGCAGGCCGGCGACGAGCAGCAGGATCCAGGCCATGACGGCACCTCCGGGAGAAAACCACTTCTTCTCAGGGGTGCGTCGTCTTTGCGTTGGCCCCGGCGTGCGGCCTGGTGGCGTGCGGCCAGGGGCGGCCCGGTACGGCGCGTCTCGTCGGGCGTGTCCCAGGGTAGCAACACACCCCGCGCCCGGCCGGGGCCGTTGTGCGGGGTGTGCGGTGTGTGCCGGCTCTGCGGGGGTTCCGGCGCCGGGGCGCCTACAGGTAGAGGCCGGTGGAGTCCTCGGAGCCCTCAAGCCGTTCGGCGGCCACCGCGTGCAGGTCGCGTTCCCTCATCAGCACGTAGGCGACGCCGCGGACCTCGACCTCGGCCCGGTCCTCCGGGTCGTACAGGACCCGGTCGCCGGGCTCGACCGTGCGGACGTTCTGGCCCACCGCGACGACCTCGGCCCATGCCAGCCGGCGGCCGACGGCGGCGGTGGCGGGGATGACGATGCCGCCGGTGGAGCGGCGCTCCCCCTCGGGGGTGTCGGTCCGGACGAGCACACGGTCGTGCAGCATCCGGATGGGCAGTTTGTCGTGGGCGGTTTCGGAACTCACGGCAAGACCGTATATCAAGCGCTCAGTCGCGCCGCCGCCGAGCCGAGCCGAGCAGCCCGACCACCACGACCGTCGCCACGACCAGCGGCACGACACGCTCCAGGCGCGGAGAGCCGTCCTCGTGCGTCAGCTGGGCGCGGACCCGGCCGACGGACCGGTTCACCGCGACGTACGCGCGGCCGGCGGTGCGGTCGACGGCCGCCGCCGCGCGGGCCTTCGCGTCGTCCATGATCGTGCTCGGGTGCACCCGTACGGCGAGTTCGTCGAGCGTGGCGGCCAAGCGCTGCCTGCTGCGGACGATCTCTGCCTCAATCTCTGCCGGGCTCTTCGCTTCGGCCACCGCGCTGCCTCCGTCGTCTTGTCATCGCTGCGGAACAGTCTGTCAGCTCACTGTGCCATCCGCCCCACCGGTCTCACCGTTGCCGGCCGGTTAGGCTCGGCCGGGCCGGTGGTTTCCGACCCGGCACACGAGCATCAGAGGAGCATCGATGAGCGAGCGACTTCAGCCGGGCGACCCCGCGCCCGCGTTCACCCTGCCGGACGCCGACGGCAAGGAGGTGTCCCTGGCGGACTACGCCGGTCGGAAGGTCATCGTCTACTTCTACCCGGCCGCCCTCACCCCCGGCTGCACCAAGCAGGCCTGCGACTTCACCGACAACCTCGAACTGCTCGCCGACGCGGGCTACGACGTGATCGGCGTCTCCCCGGACAAGCCGGAGAAGCTGGCGAGGTTCCGGGAGAAGGAGGAGCTGTCCGTCACCCTGGTCGGCGACCCGGAGAAGGAGGTGCTGACCGCCTACGGCGCGTTCGGCGAGAAGAAGCTGTACGGCAAGGTGGTGACCGGCGTGATCCGTTCCACGGTGATCGTCGACGAGGACGGCAAGGTCGAGCGGGCCCTGTACAACGTGAAGGCCACCGGGCACGTCGCCAAGCTGCTCCGCGACCTGAAGATCGCCGAGGGCTGATCAACACGGCTGCCCGGGCGCCCGCCGTCCGGCTAACATGTCACCGTCCGGCGGCCGTGATGGAACTGGCAGTCATGCTGGGTTTAGGTCCCAGTGGGTTCTCACACCCGTGTGGGTTCGAATCCCACCGGCCGCACCGACAGACGCACCGCCCCGGCCCGCACGTAGGACGTGCGGGCCGGGGCGGTCGCCGTTCGGGCGCGGGTCAGGCCGCCGTTCGGGCGCGGGTCGGTGGCCGTCCGGACGCGGGTCAGGCCGTCTCGCGGCGCAGGTTCCGCGCCCAGTCGCGAACCTGCGGGTCGGCGAGGGAGCCGCCGAGCCAGTCGTGGTCGGGGGCGGTGCCGGGCAGCGAGGGCACAACGGCCACGTGCAGGCCGGCGGCCCGCGCGGCGGCGGCGCCCGTGGCGGAGTCCTCGAACGCCACCGAGCGGGCCGGGTCGGCGCCCAGCGCCGCGCACGCGGCCAGGTAGAGGTCGGGCGCGGGCTTGCCGGCCGCGACGTCCTCGACGGTCACGGTGTGCTCGAAGAGGTCTGCCAGCCCGGCGGCCTTCAGCGCCAGCTCCACCAGCTCACGCGGGCTGTTGCTGGCCACCGCCACCGGTACGGCGGCCCGGCAGGCCAGCACCAGCTCCCGGGCGCCGGGCATCGCCTCCATGTCGGCGGTGAACTCCTGCCGCACGGTGCTCAGCAGTTCGGCGGCGAGTTCGGGCCCCGCGCCGGGGCGGCCGAGGTGGGCGGCGATGGCCTCGCCCGCCTCCGGCAGCGCCCGACCGATGAGCAGGGCCTTCTCCTCGGGCCCGAAGAGGCGGCCGTAGGAGTGGAAGAGCGCGGTCTCGGCGACCGTCCAGCGGCTCTCGGTCTCCACGAGCAGCCCGTCGCAGTCGAAGACGACGGCCTGCGCGGTCTCGGGCAGCCGCCCGGAGGCGGCGGCCCGGCTTCCGGCGGCGTTCACGCGTCACCGCCGGGCAGGACGTCCCGCACGAGGGGGGCGAGGGCGCGGAACGCGCGGCCGCGGTGGCTGATGGCGTTCTTCTCGCCGGGGGTGAGTTCGGCGCAGGTGCGCGTCTCGCCGTCCGGCTGGAGGATCGGGTCGTAGCCGAAGCCGCCGGCGCCGGCCGGGGTGTGCCGCAGGGTGCCGGTGAGCCGGCCCTCGACGACGTGCTCGGTGCCGTCCGGGAGGGCGAGGGCGGCGGCACAGGCGAAGTGGGCGCCCCGGTGCTCGTCGCTGATGTCGGCGAGCTGGGCGAGGAGCAGTTCGAGGTTGGCGTGGTCGTCGCCGTGCCGGCCGGCCCAGCGGGCGGAGAAGATGCCGGGGGCGCCGCCGAGCACGTCGACGCAGAGTCCGGAGTCGTCGGCGACGGCCGGCAGCCCGGTCGCCTCCGCCAGGGCGCGCGCCTTGAGCAGCGCGTTCTCGGCGAAGGTGACGCCGGTCTCCTTGACGTCCGGCACCTCGGGGTAGGCGTCGGCGCCCACCAGCTCGATCCGGTCGCCGCCGAGACCGGCGTCACCGAGGATGGCGCGGAGTTCGACGACCTTGTGGGCGTTGCGGGTCGCGAGTACAAGTCGCTGCATACGGGCGATTATCCAGCGGCCTGTCGGGCGCGCGGGCACCGGCCCCGGAGGGAGCCCGCGCGCCCGGACAGAGGTCAGGCGCCGAGTGCCTGGCGCTGGGCGCCGTCGAGCTGCGCGCAGCCGGCGGTGGCGAGGTCGAGCAGGTTGTCGAGCTCGGAGCGGTCGAAGGGAACGCCTTCGGCGGTGCCCTGGACCTCGACGAAGCGGCCGTCGCCGGTGCAGACGACGTTCATGTCCGTCTCGGCCTTGACGTCCTCCTCGTAGCAGAGGTCGAGCAGCGGGACGCCGTCCACGATGCCGACGCTGACGGCGGCGACCGTGCCGGTGAGCGGCTTGGCCTTCGCCTTGATCATCTTGCGTTCACGGGCCCAGTCGACCGCGTCGGCGAGCGCCACGTAGGCGCCGGTGATGGCGGCGGTCCGGGTGCCGCCGTCGGCCTGGAGCACGTCGCAGTCCAGGACGACGGTGTTCTCGCCGAGCGCGGAGAGGTCGACGACCGAGCGCAGCGAGCGGCCGATGAGGCGGGAGATCTCGTGGGTGCGGCCGCCGATCTTGCCGCGCACGGACTCGCGGTCGCCACGGGTGTTGGTGGCACGCGGCAGCATGGCGTACTCGGCGGTGACCCAACCCTGGCCGCTGCCGCGCCGCCAGCGCGGCACGCCCTCGGTGACGCTGGCCGTGCAGAGGACCTTGGTGTCGCCGAAGGAGACGAGGACGGAGCCCTCGGCGTGCTTGCTCCAACCGCGTTCGATCTGGACGGGGCGGAGCTGGTCGGCGGTGCGGCCGTCGATACGTGACATGGGGGCGAGACTAGTTGGTCCGGGCGGCGGTGTACGAAGTGAGGGCCGCGGGGCCGGCGGAGGCCCGGGGACGAGCGGAGGCCCGCGCCTTTCGGGCGCGGGCCTCGTACGCTGGGGGGGGACGTCCGGTCGTCGCCGACCGGTCGGGGCGTCAGCCCGTCACATCATGTCCTCGATCTCGCCGGCCACCGGGTCGGCGTCGGTGCCGATGACCACCTGGATCGCGGTGCCCATGCGGACGACGCCGTGGGCGCCGGCGGCCTTGAGCGCGGCCTCGTCGACGAGGGAGGCGTCCTCGACCTCGGTGCGCAGGCGGGTGATGCAGCCCTCGACCTCGACGATGTTGTCGATGCCGCCGAGGCCGGCGACGATCTTCTCAGCCTTGCTGGCCATGTTGCTCTCCTGGTGTGCTCGGGCCGCCATCGGTCCGCCAACTGGTCTACACCAGTTGGCGCCCGCAGGCAAACAGGACGGGCGGACGTCCGCATGTCAGTGTGAGCGAGCGAGTTGCCCGGGATCACGAGCAGACAAACATCCGGATTCGAGTATTCCGCTATCCTCGCGCACCGTGCTACAACTGGTCTAAACCTCAAGTGGTGTAGACCACTAGATCGTACCC
>NZ_WMLF01000840.1 GCF_014156695.1 Streptomyces durbertensis
CCCAAGTACCGGGGCGACCTCCTCCAGTCCGCGGTGGTCACCGAGCGCATGCGGGAGGGCGCGATCGAGGCGCTGCGGGTGCCGGCGAACCCGCTGGACGTGCTCGCCCAGCAGCTCGTCGCGATGACCGCCATGGACAGCTGGGACGTCGACGACCTGCTCGACCTGGTGCGGCGGGCGGCGCCGTTCGGCGCGCTGCCGGAGTCCGCCTTCCACGCGGTGCTCGACATGCTGGCCGGCCGCTACCCGTCGGACGCCTTCGCCGAGCTGCGGCCCCGGCTGGTGTGGGACCGGGTCGCCGGCACGGTCAGCGCGCGGCCGGGCGCGCAGCGGCTGGCCGTCACCTCCGGCGGCACGATCCCCGACCGGGGCCTGTTCGGCGTCTTCCTCGCCGGCTCGGACCCGCGGCGCGGCGGCGGCCGGGTGGGCGAGCTGGACGAGGAGATGGTCTACGAGTCGCGGGTGGGCGACGTCTTCACGCTCGGCACGACGTCCTGGCGGATCGAGGACATCACCCGGGACCGGGTGCTGGTCACACCGGCGCCCGGTGTCCCGGGCAGGCTGCCGTTCTGGAAGGGCGACCAGCTCGGCCGTCCGCTGGAGCTCGGCCGCGCGCTGGGCGCGTTCGTCCGGGAGCTGGGCGGGCTGGACGCGTCGGCGGCCCGGGAGCGGCTGGCCGCGGCCGGTCTGGACGACCTCGCGGTGGGCAACCTGCTCGCCTACCTCGACGAGCAGCGGGTGGCCTGCGGGCACGTGCCGGACGACCGGACGATCGTGGTGGAGCGCTTCCGGGACGAGCTGGGCGACTGGCGGGTGGTCGTCCACTCCCCGTTCGGCGCGCAGGTGCACGCCCCGTGGGCGCTCGCGCTGGGCGCCCGGCTCACCGAGCGGTACGGGCTGGACGCCCAGGTGATGCACGCGGACGACGGCATCGTGCTGCGGCTGCCCGACGCGGACCTGCTGGGCCTCGGCGAGTTCGGGATGGAGGAGTCCGGGGAGGGG
>NZ_WMLF01000841.1 GCF_014156695.1 Streptomyces durbertensis
GGTTAGGTACACCTAACCAGTCAGGTCGACGCGACAGTCCGAGGAGTGCCCATGCCGGACATGCCGGACACCCCACGTGAGGCCCGACGCCCGCACGCCGCCCGACACCAGCAGACCCGATCCGAACCGACCCCGCACCGGCCGCGGCCGCGCAGGACAACACCGGCCTTCGGGGACGTGCTCGCCGCCTGCGCGGCCGCCGACGCCGTCTCCACCCCGCCCCGGGACGAGGAACGCCGCAGGGCGGCCTGACGCGCGCCCCCGGCTCACCAAGCGCCCGGCTCATCACGGAGGGCGCCACCTCACCGCGTGCCTCAGTACCCGGTCAGTGACGGGTCACCGGTCAGTGACGGGTCACGGCAGGACGACGACCTTCGTGTCGAGGGTGGCGAACACCCACATCGCCGCGCCGTCCTTGCGGGCCTCCCGGATGCCGCCCGTCTTCTTGCTCGGGTCCGGCTCGGCGGTCTCCCCGTCGGTGGCCGCGCTGAAACCGATCACCACGCCCTCGTTCAGGGCGAACCTGACGACGTTCTCCACCGGGACGCCGTCCGAACCGGTGATGTTCGCGGAGCGCGAGGTGACGGTGTAGCTGCCGGGCAGCGGATCGACGGTGCCGGGGGTGACCTTGAACGTCCGGGTGACGTTCTCCTCCTCGTCGACGAGCCAGACGCGGTTCGACTCCAGGGAGTAGACGACCCGCTTGCCCTCGCCGGACCCGGCCGGCAGCGCCTTCGGGTCGGCGACCTGCTCGGCCTTCTCGCCGCCGGGCGCGGCGGAGCCGCTGGCCGCCGGGGCGGGCCGCTGGGCGGGGCCCGCGTCCTCCTTGGCCGAGGCGGCCTGCATCGCCAGTACGGCGACGACCGCCAGCGCGGCGGCGGTCAGTCCGGTCACGAAGACGCCCGCACCGTTGCGCGCCACTCTTGGTCACCCCTCGCAGGTCCGACGGTCGTACCGGTGACGTTAGCAGCCGCCGGCCGCGGCCCGACAAAAGG
>NZ_WMLF01000842.1 GCF_014156695.1 Streptomyces durbertensis
GCGGAGGGTTCGGACGACGCGGAGGTCACCGTGGTGACGGTGGGTCCGGAGGACGCGCGGGACGCGTTGCGGAAGGCGTTGTCGATGGGTGCGGACAAGGCCGTGCATGTGGAGGACGATGATCTGCACGGCACGGATGTGATGGGTACGTCGCTGGTGCTGGCGCGGGCGATCGAGAAGACCGGGTTCGACCTGGTGGTGTGCGGTATGGCGTCGACCGACGGTGGCATGGGTGTGCTGCCGGCGTTGCTGGCGGAGCGGCTGGGGGTGCCGCAGGTGACGTTGCTGTCGGAGGTGTCGGTGGCGGACGGGACGGTGGCGGGTCGTCGTGATGGTGATGCGGCCACCGAGCGGTTGGAGGCGTCGTTGCCGGCGGTGGTGTCGGTGACGGACCAGTCGGGTGAGGCGCGGTATCCGTCGTTCAAGGGGATCATGGCGGCGAAGAAGAAGCCGGTGGAGTCGTTGGATCTGGATGATCTGGATCTGGAGGCTGAGGAGGTCGGTCTGGAGGGTGCGTGGACGGTCGTGGAGTCGGCCCAGGCGCGTCCGGCTCGGTCGGCTGGCACGGTGGTGAAGGACGAGGGTGAGGGCGGTAAGCAGCTCGCCGAGTTCCTGGCGGGTCAGAAGTTCATCTGATCTCGCGTCTTCGAGTCCCCTTGCTGTCTTTGACGGCTTCTCTCTTCCGGTAGGAGTGCGGTTCCCATGGCTGAAGTTCTGGTTGTTGTTGATCACGTGGATGGTGCGGTGCGGAAGCCGACGCTGGAGTTGTTGGCGTTGGCGCGTCGGTTGGGTGAGCCGGTGGCGGTGTTCTTGGGTTCGGGTGTGGAGTCGGCGGCGTCGGTGTTGGGTGAGCATGGTGCGGTGAGGGTGCTGGCCGTGGATGCGCCGGAGTTCGGTGAGTTCTCGGTGGTGCCGAAGGTGGACGCGGTGCAGGCGGCGGTGGCGGCGGTTTCGCCGGCGGCGGTGTTGGTGTC
>NZ_WMLF01000843.1 GCF_014156695.1 Streptomyces durbertensis
GTCCACCGCCCCGCCACCCAGGGCCGTCAGCACACCGGCAGCGTCCCCGGGGCCGCCAACGGCGTCGCCGCCCACCCGGCGCACCGGCCGCGTCCTCTACCTCGGCGACTCCATCGCCACCGAGACCCAGGACGAACTCGGCCGCCGCATACGGCAGTCCGGCCACGACTACCGCGCAGCCCCGCACTCCGGCACCACCCTCTGCGACTACCTCGAAGGCACCGGCGCGTCCTCCCTCGTCCCGGCCGCCCACAAGGCAGCCGCCCTCGTCCGCGACTGGCGGCCGGACACGGTCGTCCTCCAGTTCTGGGGCAACTCCTGGCTCTACACGCCCTGCATGGAAGGCGTCGCCGCCGACCACCCCGGCTACCTCACCCGCTACGGCGACGACATCCGGTCCCTCACCCGGCAGATCCAGACCGCCGCCGTCCAGGCCGGTATCCCGCAACCGCGCCTGGTGTGGGTCCTCCAGGGCCCCGACGCGTTCAACCCCGCCCGGATTCCCAAGATCAACCAGCTCTACGAGATGCACGTCGTACGCGCCGGCGGCGCGCTCGCCGACGCGGGCGCCAGGGTCAGCGCCCCCGACGCCCGCTACACCTACACCCAGTACCTGCCGTGCGACGCCGAGGAGACCGCCGCCGGCCTCTGCCGCGACGGCCGGGCCCAACTCCACCGCGACGACGACCCGTTGCACTTCTGCCTCGCCCCGCTCACCGCCAACGGACGCCCTTGCCCCGAGCCCTCACCCGGCGTGTGGCGCTACACCGCCGCCATCGCCGACGCCGTCGGCTGACCCTCACGCGTTCCCGGCCGCCCCCGGCCTGAGGCGGCGGAGCGCCGCGGCCAACGGCGGCAGGCCCCACAGGCAGAGGACAAGCGCGAACAACCAGCCGGCCACCACGTCGGACACCCAGTGCACACCGAGATACACCCTGCTGACCCCCACCGCCACGACCCACAACACCAGCC
>NZ_WMLF01000844.1 GCF_014156695.1 Streptomyces durbertensis
GCGATGGCCGGGGTGGCGTCGGGGTCGGTGCCGGCGGCGCGGCGTTCCTCGGCGCGGAGCACGTGCAGCACCTCGCGTAGTTCCTCCAGCGCCTGGTGCGCGTTGTCGCGGATGACCTGGGCGCTTTCGGCGACCTCCGTGTCGCTGAGGGCGGCGCCGGCGCCGGCGGCGGACTGGCGGGTGCGGTAGGCGAGCGCGCCGGCGTGCACGGACAGCAGGGAGATGCGGTGCGCCAGCACGTCGTGCATCTCGCGGGCGATGGCCGCCCGTTCGGCGCGGCGGGTGTCGGCGAGCCGGCGGGCGTGTTCGGCGCGTTCGCGTTCGGCGTCTTCGCGGAGTTTGGCGATGAGCTGCCGCCGGGCCCTGATCGCCGCACCCCAGGCGAAGAACACCAGGTTGTAGGCGACCACGAAGAACGCGGACGCCCAGCCGTCGCCGTGCGGGAAGAGGTAGATCACCACGTAGGGCGCGGACGCGACCAGGTACAGCACCAGGATGGGCACCGCGTAGCGCCATCGCACCCGCATGGCGAGGTTGAGCAGGATGACCATGCCGGCGCCGAAGACGGTGTTGCTGAGCGCGACGGCCGGGACGGCGGCGAGGGAGACGGCCAGCGGGAAGCGGCGCCGCCACCACAGTGCCACGCACAGCACGCCGCCGAGGACGGGATCGACGACGCGCAGCCAGTCGGGCAGGTAGTCGTAGTCCTGGTTGGCGACGAAGAGGATCACCCACCACATGACGGCCCAGCCGAAGAGCAGCACGTCGACCGTCCAGTCGCGGGCGGTGCGGCGTCCCGCCCGGTCGGGCCCGGCCAGCTCGGCCGGGAGGAGGGCGTGCGGGACCCGGTCGCGGGTGGCGGACGGGGAGGGCGTGCTGTGCGGGCTCACTCTCCGAGCGTAGACACCGGTGGCGGTGGCGCGCTCCGGCCGATCGGCGAGAGCACCTGGTCGGGGGACGGGCGGGGAGGAC
>NZ_WMLF01000845.1 GCF_014156695.1 Streptomyces durbertensis
GAACGCGTACGGTCGCCGTCGCGTTCGCTCCCGAGCACGGCGACCACGCGCGGGACTGGTCCCGGCAGCACGGCTGTCCGCTGCTGGCCCCGCCCGCCGGCATCACCGCCCGTGCCTCCGACAAGATCGACTCGCTGGAACTGCTGGTCGAGGCGGGTGTGGCGGTGCCGGAGCACGTGGTGATCCCGGCCGAGCGGCCACGGCCGGCCGCCTCGTACTGGCCGGACGGCTGGGAGGCCGCCGTTCTCCAGCGCCGGGAGAACAACCTCGCGGGACGCGGCACCGTTCCCGTCGACACCCCGGAGGCGCTTCCCGCGGCCCTGGAGGCGTGGGCCGGCCACACCCTGCGGCTCAGCAGGCTGGTGCCCGGGCTGCCGCTGACCGTCAGCGCCTGCGCGGCAGCGGACCGGACCGTCGTCTCCGCCGTCTCCCACCAACTCGTCGGCCTGCCCGAACTCACCCCGGGGTGGGGCACCCACTGCGGCAACCAGCTCGTGGACGACGCCGACCTGCCCGCCCCGCTCCTCGCCCGAGTCCGGGACACCGCCCGGGCCGTCGGCGACGTGCTCCGCCGGCACGGCTTCCGGGGCGTCTTCGGGCTCGATCTTGTGGTCGACGACCGTGTGGACGACAACGGCACGCCCGTGGTCGTCGAGATCAACCCGCGTTTCCAGACGGTGGCGTCCCTGGCCCAGGCGGCGGAGAGCGCGGCCGGGCTGCTTCCCCTGCTGGGTCTGCACGTGCTCGCCTGCCTGCTGCCCGAACTACCGCCGGTCCGCGCCGTGCAGGGACCGGTGCCGCAGCTCGGCCAGCTGATCGTGCACGCCCGGCGGCCCGGACACGTCGCCGAGCTGCCCCGCGCCGGCCGTCGACGTCGGCAGCGGACGCGACTTCGTCAAGCCCAAGAAGGACGACCCAGAAAACCTCCCCAAGGGCCCCACCGTCGACCTCGTCGGCCACGGCACCAAGG
>NZ_WMLF01000846.1 GCF_014156695.1 Streptomyces durbertensis
CCTTCGACGTGATCACGATGGGCCGCATCGGCGTCGACGTGTACCCACTCCAGACCGGCGTGCCGCTGTCCGAGGTGGAGACCTTCGGCAAGTTCCTCGGCGGCTCCGCCACCAACGTGGCCGTCGCCGCCGCCCGGCTCGGCCGGAGCACGGCCGTCATCACCCGCACCGGACGCGACCCGTTCGGCGACTACCTCCACCGGGCGCTCACCGACTTCGGCGTGGACGACCGCTGGGTGACCGCCGTCGACGGCCTGCCCACCCCGGTCACGTTCTGCGAGATCTTCCCGCCCGACGACTTCCCGCTGTACTTCTACCGCCAGCCCAAGGCCCCCGACCTGGAGATCCGCGCCGAGGAACTGGACCTGGCGGCCGTCGCGCAGACCCGCGTGTTCTGGATGACCGGCACCGGGCTCAGCGAGGAGCCCAGCCGCTCCGCCACCTTCGCCGCGCTCGCCGCCCGGTCGAAGGCGGCGGCGGGCGGCCACACCGTCTTCGACCTCGACTGGCGGCCGATGTTCTGGCGCGACCCCGCCCAGGCCCGCGTCCACTACGCGGAGGCGCTGCGGCACGCCACCGTCGCCGTCGGCAACCTCGACGAGTGCGAGATCGCCACCGGCACCCGTGAACCGCACGCCTGCGCCGAGGCGTTGCTCGCCGCGGGCGTGGAACTCGCCGTGGTCAAACAGGGCCCCAAGGGGGTGCTCGCCGTGCACCGGGACGGCTCGACCGCCGAGGTGCCGCCGCTGGCCGTGGAGGTCGTCAACGGCCTCGGCGCCGGCGACGCCTTCGGCGGCTCGCTCTGCCACGGGCTGCTCGCCGGCTGGGACCTGGCCACGACGATGCGCCGCGCCAACGCCGCCGGCGCCCTTGTCGCCTCCCGGCTCGCCTGCTCGTCCGCGATGCCCACCGCGTCCGAGATCGACGGCCTCCTCGACGCGGGCGGGGCCCCCGCCCCCGGC
>NZ_WMLF01000847.1 GCF_014156695.1 Streptomyces durbertensis
GAGGGAGCGGGACGGATCTCTGGTCGGCGGACGGTGTCGGCGGTATCGGACTCATCGCCGGAATCCTCACCTCACGCGTCGTGATTCGGCAAGCCGGTTCGGGACGGGGAGGTACGGGCGGCCTCGCGGGACCCCTTAGGCTGTGGGGCCATGGCCGGGGGTAGTGCGGGAGATCGGATCGACGGACGCTTCGAACTCGTCGAGCGTCTGGGCGGCGGCGGCATGGGGACGGTGTGGCGGGCCCACGACCTGATGCTGAGGCGGGACGTCGCGCTCAAGGAGGTGCGGCCCCCCGACCCGGTGATGGCGCCCGAGGACTCGGCTGAGTCCCGTCGTCTGCGGGAGCGGGTGCTGCGGGAGGCGCGGGCGCTCGCCCGGATCAGCCATCCCTGTGTGGTGACGATCCATCACGTGGTGGACGCCGGGCCGCATCCGTGGCTGGTGATGGAGCTGGTCCGGGGGGAGAACCTGCAGGATCGGCTGTCGCGGGGCCCGCTGCCGCCGGCGGAGGCCGCGCGGATCGGCCGGGAGGTGCTGGCCGCGCTGCGTGCCGCGCACACGGTCGGGATCCACCACCGGGACGTCAAGCCGGCGAACGTGCTGCTGCGGACGGACCGTTCGGCGGTGCTGACGGACTTCGGCATCGCCGCGTTGCAGGGTTCGACGCCGCTCACCGCCACCGGGGAGCTGGTCGGCTCTCCCGAGTACATCGCGCCCGAGCGGATCAGGGGGGCCGCCGACGCGCCCGCCGCCGACCTGTGGTCGTTGGGCATGACGCTCTACGTCGCCGTCGAGGGGCACAGCCCGCTGCGGCGCGGCACCACACTGGCGACGCTGGCCGCCGTGCTGGACGAGCCGGTGCCGCCGCCGGCGCGTTCCGGGCCGCTGGCGCCGGTGCTCGACGCGCTGCTGGTGCGCGATCCGGACGCGCGGCCGGACGCGGCGGCGCTGGACGGCATGC
>NZ_WMLF01000848.1 GCF_014156695.1 Streptomyces durbertensis
GGTGTGCGCGGCCAGCGGGCCGCCGCGCAGCCGCCGCACCCAGTCCGGCGGCGGTTCGGCGCCGGCGTCCGGTGCGGTCACGGCCGCCGGGCGCCTCGGGCCGGGGCCGACGTGGACGGGGAAGGCGGGCCGGTGCCGGCCGTCGGCCACCAGCCGGGCCAGCTCGGCGGCGTCCTTGGGACGCCGGTCGGGGTCCTTGGCGAGCAGCGTCAGGACCAGTTCGTCGAGTTCCGGCGGGAGTTCACCGCGCAGCGTCCTGGGCGGCACGGGTTCGGTCTCCTGGTGGCCCACCAGGACGGACCAGGCGTCCTCCAGGTCGAACGGCGGCGCGCCGACGGCGATCTCGTAGAGCACGCAGCCCATCGAGTACAGGTCGCTGCGGTGGTCGACGTCCTCGCCGGCGATCTGCTCGGGCGACATGTAGTGCGGGGTGCCCATGGCGGCGCCGCCGGACTGCCGGGCGGTGAACCCGGCCTCCTGCCCCAGGTGCGCGATGCCGAAGTCGCAGATCTTCACGGTGCCGTCGGTCAGCCGCATGACGTTGGCCGGTTTGAGGTCCCGGTGGACGACGCCCTGGGCGTGGGTGTAGACGAGTGCCTCGGCGATCTGCTGGGCGATGTCCCAGATCTCGGTGACGGCGAGCGGGCGGCCGTCCCCGGCGTCCAGGAGCTGGCTGAGGTTGTGGCCGTCCAGGAGTTCCATGACCAGGAAGGGCACGCCCTCGGACTCGCCGAAGTCGTGGACGACCGTCACGCCCCGGTGCTGCAGGCCGGCGGCGACCCGGGCCTCGCGGCGGAACCGCCGGCGGAGTTCGCCGGAGAGCTCGCCGTCGGTCTGCGCGCGTTGCGGACGCAGACACTTGACCGCCACCCGGCGGCCCAGTGACTCGTCCCTGGCCCGCCACACCTCCCCCATGCCGCCGCGGCCGATCACCTCCAGAAGCCGGTATCTGCC
>NZ_WMLF01000849.1 GCF_014156695.1 Streptomyces durbertensis
GTGCTGCTGAATGCCGGTTCCTCGGGTGGGTCGCCGGCCGATCCGGGATTCTGGGCACTGCCCGCGCGGGTGAGGGCGGAGGTCTTCGCGCGGCTGCGGGACCGTGAGGGGTTGGCCTGGGTGCCCGAGCGTGGGGGTGGGTGGTACGCGGTCGCGCGGCACGCGGACGTGATGGTGGCGAGTCGGCGGCCGGATCTGTTCCTGAGCGGTCCCGGGGTGACGACGCCGCCGCCGGCGCGCTGGGTGCGGTGGTTGTTCGGGGATTCGATGGTGAACCTGGACGATCCGCGGCACGCGGTGCTGCGGCGGATCGTGTCCCGGTCGTTCACGCCCAGGCTGCTGGCGCGGGTGGAGCGGGACACGGTCGAGATCGCGGCGCGGATCGTGTCGGCGGTCGAGCGGGAGCGGCCGGTGGACTTCGTCTCGGCGGTCGCGGCGCCGCTGCCGTTCGAGGTGATCTGCTCGATGATGGGCGTGCCGCGGGTGCAGCGGGAGCGCGTCCTGGCGTTGGTGACGGCCGCGTCGGAGCACACCGGCGTGCGGCGGCCGGTGGCGGCGCGGTTGAGGTCGCCGGCGCGCGGGCTGCGGGCGTTGGCGGAGATGCGGCGGATCATCGTGGCGCTGGGCCGGGAGCGGCGGCGGCGGCCGGGTGAGGACCTGGTCTCGGCGTTGGTGAGCGCGGAGGTGGACGGGCGGTCGCTGTCGGGGCGTGAACTGGGGGCGTTCTTCTCGCTGCTGCTGGTGGCGGGGGTGGAGACGACGCGGAACGCGTTGGCGCACGGGCTGTGGTTGCTGACGGAGCACCCTGGGCAGCGGGAGCGGCTGTGCGCGGATCTGGAGGGCGGGCTGCCGGGGGCGGTGGAGGAGATCGTGCGGTTCTCCTCGCCGATCATCCAGTTCCGGCGGGCGGTGGCGGTGGACTGCGAGCTGGGTGGGCAGCTGTCTCTTA
>NZ_WMLF01000085.1 GCF_014156695.1 Streptomyces durbertensis
CCACATACGCCACCAACCGCCGATCCCCCGGCCGGTCCTCCCGCACCACCACCGCAGCCCGCGACACCCCCGACAACCCCACCAACACCGACTCCACCTCACCCGGCTCCACCCGGAAACCCCGCACCTTCACCTGATCATCAACACGCCCCACAAACTCCAACACCCCACCC
Source organism: Streptomyces durbertensis (assembly GCF_014156695.1). Lineage (GTDB taxonomy): Bacteria > Actinomycetota > Actinomycetes > Streptomycetales > Streptomycetaceae > Streptomyces > Streptomyces durbertensis. Next base: position 174 of record NZ_WMLF01000085.1, read on the forward strand.
ACACCCCAACGCACCACATCCCCCGTCCGATACATCCGACCACCACAACCAAACGGATCAGCCACAAACCGCCCAGCCGTCAAACCCGCACGCCCCGCATACCCCCGCGCCACACCCACACCAGCCACATACAACTCACCCACCACACCAACCGGCACCGGACGCAAAAACCCGTCCAACACATACAACCGCACATTCCCCACACCCACACCGATCGGCAACGCCCCCGGCCAATCCACCGGATCACCGGGGAGTTCCACGCCGGTGACCACATGGGTCTCCGCCGGCCCGTAGTGGTTGTGCAGCCGCCGCCCCGGCACGGCGGAGCAGAACCGCCGCACGACCGGCCCGGCGGTCAGGGCCTCGCCCGCCTGTACGACGTGCAGCAGCTCGGGCAGGATCCGATCCTGTTCGTTCGCCGCCTCGGCGACCGCCTCGATGACCAGGTTGGGCGCGTACAGCTCGTTGACCCGGTGCTCCTCGAGCCAGCCCACCAGCGCCGCGGCGCTGCGCCGCACGTCCTCGGTGGGCACCGCCAACGTCTTCCCGTACAGCAGCGCGGAGAGGATCTCCTGGGCCGCCACGTCGAAGCTCAGCGACGCGAACTGGGCGACGGTGGTGCCCGGCCCGCCGGGAATCTCCCGGTGGTGCCAGTCCAGCAGGTTCACCAGGCCGGCCTGCGGCATCACCACGGCCTTGGGACGGCCGGTCGAGCCGGAGGTGTAGATCACGTACCCCGGATGCGCCGGCAGCAACGGGAACACCCGCTCCGCGTCGGTCAGATCGCCGTCATCGAGGATCGACAGGTCGGCGTCCGCCAACTCCTGCTCGGTGAGCACGAGCGTCGCGCCGGAGTCCCGCATCATGTAGGCGATCCGCTCCGCCGGGTACTCCGGATCCACCGGCAGGTAGGCGGCACCGGACTTGAGCACGGCGAGCACCGCCACGTACAGGTCGAGTGACCGCGGCATCCGCACCGCGACCGTGCGCTCCGGGCCGGCGCCCCGCGCGACCAGCCACCGGGCCAGCCGGTTCGCGCGGCGGTTCAGCTCGGCGTAGCCGAGTGCCAGTCCCTCGAAGAGCAGCGCCGTGCCGTCGGGAGTCCGCGCCACCTGGGCCTCGAACAACTCGGGCAGCGTGCGGCCGGCCGGCGCGGCGGCCTCCTCGGTCGTGGTGCCGTTCCACTCGTGGACCACGCGGTGGCGCTCTTCGGGCGTGAGGAGGTCGAGCCTGCCCACGGGGCGGTCAGGGTGCGCGGCGAAGTCGGCGAGGAACCGTTCCAGCCGACCCAGGAGCTCCTCCGCCCCCCGCGCGTCGAGCACGTCCGCCCGGTGGTCCAGGCGCAGTCGGACACGCGGGCCGGGGATGGCCAGCAACGTGAGGGCGAAGTGGGTCGCGTCGCCGACTTCCAGGTCCGTGAGGCTCAGTCCGCGGGCGTGGGCCCTCAGCACTTCCGGGTCGAACGGGTAGTTCTCGAAGACGACGGCCGTGTCGAAGAGTTCACCGTGGCCGGCGAGGCTCTGCACCTCCGCGAGCGGTAGGTGGCGGTGCTCGATCAGGGCGGCCTGTTCCCGCTGTATCCGCTCCAGCAGCGCCACGAGCGGCTCCTCGGGCCGCAGCGTCACACGGACCGGCAGGGTGTTGATGAACATGCCGATCGTCGACTCGATGCCGGGGATCTCCGGCGGACGGTTGGCCATGGTCGCGCCGAACACCACGTCCTGCCGGCCCGACATATGGCCGAGCAGCACCGCCCACGCGCCCTGCACCACGGTGTTCAGGGTCAACCCGCGGGAGCGGGCCGCGTCGGCGAGGGCGGCCGACAGCTCCTCGTCCAGCTCGTGCCACAGCTGCCCGGGCAGCGCGGCACGGGCGTCGCGGCCCGCCTCGGCCAACAGAACGGGCTCGGGCAGCTCGGACAGGTGGTCGCGCCAGGCGGCGCGGGCCGCCGGCAGGTCGCGGTCGGCCAGCCAGGCGAGGTAGGCACGGTACGGCGGGGCCGTGGGCAGTCCGCGTTCGTCGCCGGACCGCTCGTAGAGCGCGAAGAGCTCACTGAGCAGCAGCGGGAGTGACCAGCCGTCCAGGAGCAGGTGGTGGGTGGTCAGCACCAGCTTGTGGTGGTCCGCGCCGAGTGTCAGCAGGCCGAAGCGGAGCAGCGGGGGCGTGGCCGGATCGAACCGTGTGGTGCGGTCCTCCTCGATGAAGCGCCGTGTCCGCTCCTGGCGTTGTTCCTCGCCGAGAGCGCTCAGGTCCAGGTCGCGCCAGGGCGGAACCACCTCGTGAGGCACGAACTGCACGGGCTGGTCCAGGTCCTGTTGCCAGAAGCCGGCGCGCAGGTTGGGGTGTCGGCGCAGCAGGGCGCGGACCGCGGTACGCAGGTCCGCCACGTCCAGCGGGCCCCGGAGTTCCAGGACCAGCTGGACGTTGTAGACGTCGACCCCGTCCTGGTCGTAGCCGACCTGGAACAGCAGTCCCTCCTGGAGCGGCGACAACGGCAGGACGTCGGCAAGGCCGTTCTGCTTCATCGGGACACCTTCCACATGGCTTCGAGTCGGTCGATCTGGGCCTGGCTCAGCGAGACCAGGGCGAGGTCTGAGGGCGTGTGACCACCGGCGTCGGGGTCGGCCGCGTGGGCGGTCAGCGCTTCCAGGGCACGGAACCAGCCCTCGCCGAGGTCGCGCACGGTCCGCTCGTCGAGCAGCGTTCCGGGCCAGCTCCAGGTGGCCCGGAGCCTGGGCCCGTCCGCGCCGTCCAGCGTGAGGGCGTTGACCTCGACGGCGTGGGCGAGTGGCATGTCCGCGTCGGTGCCGTCGCCGAGCGTCTCCGCGTCCGGCGTGACGCTCCACTCGGCGTCCGGACCGTCGGGTTCGGCGAAGCGGCCCAGGTAGTTGAAGCCCAGGACGGGTGTGGGCAGGGCTGCCAACCGGTCCCGGGTGTCCGGGTTCAGATGGCGCAGCAACCCGTAGCCGACGCCGCCGTCCGGCACCCGGCGCAACTGCTCCTTGACCCGTTTCACCGCCTCGCCGGCGGCGGGCCCACCCGCCAGGGCGTCCCGTCGATCCAGCGGCCCGGGGTCGAGCCGTACCGGGTAGAGCGCGGTGAACCAGCCGACGGTGCCCGAGAGGTCGAGGGCCCTGGCGGCGCCGGACTGCCGGCCGTGTCCCTCCAGGTCCAGCAGCACGGACGAGGAGTCGCCGAGACCGCGTCGGGCCCGCCAGTCGGCCACGGCGAGCGCGAAGGCGGTCAGCAGGACGTCGTCCACCTTGGCGTGGAAAGCCGCCGGCACGGTCGTCAGGAGGGGAGCGGTGGCGGCGCTGGGCAAGGTGAGAGTGAGGCTTCCGGCGATCGCGGCCGTGTCCCGGGCCGGGTCCAGCGGGCGGGTGGTGACCGGGAGGCTCGGTGGGGCGAGTTGCGCGGTCCACAGGTCGATCTCGGCCGACCGCCCGGGGCTGACGGCGTCCTCGGCCAGGTGTCGGGCCCAGCGCCGGAAGGAGGCGCCGCCCGGCAGGTGCCGCCGGTCCGAGCCTGCGGCCGGGTCTGCGTCCTGGCGCGTCCCCGCGCCCGCACTCGTGCTCGCGGCCCGCCAGGCGTCGGCCAGCTCCGGCAGGAGGATCCGCCAGGAGACCGCGTCCACGACCAGGTGGTGCAGAGTCAGCAGGAGGCGACCCGGTCGCTGGTCGCCGGTGTCGAACCACACCGCCCGGCCGAGCACGCCCGACCACGGGTCGAGTTCGTCCCGGATCTCGCGGGCCGCGGCACGGACCACGTCCCGCAGCGTGCGCGCGTCGTGTCCCGTCGCGTCGATCCGCCGCACCCAGTCCGCCACGGCGCCGGCGGCCTCGCCGGGCGGGCCGACCCGCATCCGCCACCGCCCGTCCGGATCGGTGGAGAACACCGAGCGCAGTACGTCGTGTCGCTCGACGAGGTCCGTCAGGGCGCGCACGAGCCGTTCCTCGCCGAGGCCCGGCGGCACGGTGACCACCAGGGACTGGCTGAACCCGCGGACCGGGCCGCCGCGTTCACGCAGCCAGTGCGCGATCGGGGTGAGCGGGACCTCGCCCCACGCGTCGTCCGCCGCCGGCTCGGGCTCGGCGCCGCCGGCGGACCCGGCGTCGTCGGGCGCGGCCCGGCAGACGAAGCCCAGCGCCGCCACCGTCTTGTGCTCGAACACCTCGGACGGGGAGAACACGAGGCCGGCGCGGCGGGCCCGCCCGACGAGCTGGATGGCCATGATGCTGTCGCCGCCGAGGTCGAAGAAGCTGTCGTCCACACCGACGACGTCCCGCCCGAGCACCTCGGCGAAGAGGCCGGCGAGCAGTTCCTCCCGGGGACTGCCGGGGGCCCGGTGCTCGCCCGCCGCGTTGAACTCGGGTACCGGGAGGTCCCGGCGGTCCAGCTTGCCGTTGGGGGTCAGCGGCAGCCGTTCCATCGTGACGACCGCGGCCGGCACCATGTAGTCGGGCAGCGCCGCGGCGACGTGCCGGCGCAGGTCCTCGGCGGAGACGGTGTGCGCTGGCGCGGCGACCACGTAGGCGATGATCCGCTTCTCTCCCGGACGGTCCTCCCGGACCAGGACCGCGGCCTGCGCGACCGTGGGGTGCCGTCCGATCACCGACTCGATCTCGCCGAGCTCGATACGGAAGCCACGGACCTTCACCTGATGGTCGACGCGGCCGAGGAACTCCAGGACACCGTCCGCCCGCCGGCGCACCAGGTCCCCGGTGCGGTACATCCGGGCGCCGGGCGGGCCGAACGGGTCGGCCACGAACCGCTCGGCGGTCGCCGCCGGGCGTCCGAGGTAGCCACGGGCCAGCCGGCTGCCGCCGATGTACAGCTCCCCGGCGACCCCGGTCGGCACCAGCCGCAGACCCGCGTCCAGTACGTGGCAGGTGGTGTTGTCGAGCGGGGTGCCGATCGGCACCGTCGTCTCCTGGGGCCAGGGCGCCCGCATGAAGTGGTGAGTGGCGAAGGTGGTCGCCTCGGTCGGACCGTAGCCGTCCACGACCATGGTCTCCGGGGAGGCGGCCAGTACCCGCGTCACGGCGGCGGGCGAGACGACGTCGCCGCCGGTCCACACCTCCCGGACGCCGCGGAAGCACTCCGGGCTCTCCTCGGCGAGCAGGTTGAACACGCCCGACGTCAACCACATGCCGGTGACGCGGCCGTCCGCCATGGCCTCCCGCAACGCCCCCGTGTCGAGGTCTCCGGGCGGGGCCACGACCACCGCGCCGCCGGACAGCAGCGGCACCCACAGCTCGTACTGCGAGGTGTCGAAGGAGTACGGCGAGTGCAGGAGGACCCGCTCCTGGTTGCCGGTCCGCCAGCAGCGGTCGGTCGCCAGTACCGCCACGTCGCGGTGGGTGATCGCCACCCCCTTGGGAGCGCCGGTCGAGCCGGAGGTGTACATGACGTAGGCGAGGCGGTCAGGGTGGCCAGGGACGTACGGCGCCGGTGCGGCGGCCGCCGGGCGCGGTTCGTCGACCACCAGTACCTCGGCCCGGCCGGCCCACTCCGCGCAGCGGAACTCGGCGTCCAGCGCCTGGTCCACCAGCAGCACCCGGGCTCCCGACTCGCCGGTGATGAGGCTCATGCGGGCCGGCGGGAAGCGCGTGTTGAGGGGAACGTAGTAGCCACCGGCCCGGTGCACGGCGAGCAGTGAGACGACGAGGTCGGCGGAGCGTCGCTGCAGCACCGCGACCGCCCGCTCCGGACCGACGCCCTTCTCCACGAGGCGCGCGGCGAGGTCGTCCACCCGGGCATCGACCTCGCCGTAGGTCAGCTCCTCGCCGTCGGCGACCACCGCGACCGCGCTCGGTGTACGCCGCGCCTGCGCACGGAACATCTCGGCGAGGTCGTGCTCCGGCAGGGGTGCGGCGGTGTCGTTCCACTCCCGCAGCCGTGCCCGCTCGGCCGCCTCGACCAGCTCGAAGTCGCCGATGGCGTGGACCGGGTCCGAGGCCACCGCGGACAGCAGGGCGAGCAGCCGGCGCGCCAGGGAGTCGGCCGTCGCGGCGTCGAACAGGTCTTGGTCGTACTCCAGGTCGCCGCTGACCCCCGCCGGGGAGGCGGGGCCGTCCCGGTGCTCCACGAGGTTGAAGGTCAGGTCGAACTTGGCGACGCCGAAGTCGACGGGCTCGGAACGCACTTCGAGCCCGTCCAGACGGGCGGGGTCGGGCGCGTCCTGGTAGGAGAGCACCACCTGGAACAACGGGTGCCGGGCCGCCGAGCGGGCAGGCTGGAGACGCTCGACGACGCGGTCGAAAGGCACGTCCTGGTGGGCGTACGCCGCGAGCGCGGTCGCCCGCACCCGGCGGAGGAGTTCGGTGAAGGCCGGGTTCCCCGAGGTGTCGACGCGCAACACCACCGGGTTGACGAAGAATCCCACCAGACCGTCCAGCGCCGCCTCGTCGCGGCCGGCGGTCGGACAGCCGATCGGCACGTCGGTACCGGCCCCCAGCCTGGTGAGCAGCGCGGCGAGGGCGGCCTGGAACACCATGTGGGTCGTGGCGCCGTTGGCGCGGGCCAACGCGTCGAGCCGGGCGTGCAGCGCCGGGTCGACACTGATCGGCACGGAGCCGCCCCGGTGGCGGGCCACCGGCGGCCGGGGCCGGTCGTAGGGCAGCTCCAGCTGGTCCGGCAGGCCGGCCAACCGCTGCTGCCAGTAGTCGAGTTGCCTGCCGCTGACGGAGTCGGGGTCGGCTTCGGAACCGAGCAGCCCACGCTGCCAGCGGGCGAAGTCCGGGTAGCTCACGGGAAGGGGCGTGAAGTCGGGTGCGGAACCCCGTGTCCGTGCGGCGTAGGCAGTGGCGAGATCGGCGAAGAGCGGACGCAGCGACCAGCCGTCACCGGCGATGTGGTGCAGCACCAGGAGCAGCACGTGCCGGCCGCCCGGCAGCGCGAACAGCCGGGCCCGCAGAGGAGTGTCGGTGTCCAGGTCGAACGGCTCCCGTGCGGCGGCGGTGAGCCTGGCGGGCAACTCCGACTCGCTGGTCTCCACCACGTCGGTCCACCGCACGGCCTGCTCCGCGGGAACCGGTCGAGGCTGCGGGCCGGCGGAGTCGGCCGGGTGGACGGTACGCAGCGGTTCGTGTCGCGCGGCGAGGTCCACGAGGGCTGCCCGCAGAGCGGCGCGGTCCAGCCGCCCGTCGATCCGCAGCGCCACCGGCATGTTGTACGTCGGCGCCCGGCCCTCGACCTCTCGGAGCACCCACATCCGCTGCTGCGCGGGGGACATCCGGAACGTGTCCCCCACCGGCGTCTCCCACGCCGAGCCTGCAACGGGCGCCAGGGCCGGGCGGGTACCGTCGGCGTCCCGGGCCAGGCGGGCCAGGCCCGCCGGAGTGGGCTGGTCGAAGAGGTTCTCGATGGTCAGCTCCACGTCCAGCTCACGCCTGGCCGCCGACAGCAGTCGGGTGGCGAGCAGGGAGTGACCGCCGAGCGCGAAGAAGTCGCTCTCCGGGCCGACCTCGGCCACCTGGAGGACTCTGGCGAACAGCCCGCACAGCAGTTCCTCCAGCGGACCGCCGGCGGAGGGCGCCCCCTCCGCGCCGGCAGTCGTCGGCGCCGGCAGCGCGGCGCGGTCGAGCTTCCCGTTCACCGTCAGCGGAAGGCTCTCCAGCGGGGTGAACGAGGCCGGTACGAGGTGTGCGGGGAGGGCCGCGGCCAGGGCCCGGCGCCAGGCGGCCGGATCGGGGCGCTCGCCGACGGCGGGGACCGCGTAGGCCGCCAGACGGCGGTCGCCGGGCGTGTCCTCGCGTACGGTCACGGCGGCCTGAGCGACCGACGGCAGAGCGGTGAGCGCCGCCTCCACCTCGCCCAGCTCGATCCGGAACCCCCGGATCTTCACCTGCTGGTCGCCGCGGCCCACGTACTCCAGCGTGCCGTCGGTACGGCGACGCACCAGGTCGCCCGTGCGGTACATACGGCTTCCGGCCGACCCGAACGGGTTCGCGACGAACCGTGCGGCGGTGAGACCCGGCCGGTTCAGGTAGCCGCGGGCCAGCCCGGCACCGGACACGTAGAGCTCGCCGACGATGCCGGGCGGGGCGGGGCGCAGCGCGTGGTCGAGGACGTGGCAACGCAGGTCGGCGAGCGGGCTTCCGATGCCGGCCGGCGGGCCGGTGCGGCCGTCGAGTTCGGTGTGGGTGACGTGCACGGTGGTCTCGGTGATTCCGTACATGTTGGCCAGCCGTACGCGGTCACCGTGGCGCGCCCGCCAGTCGGCGAGTCGACTTTCGTCCAGCGCCTCGCCGCCGAACACCACGTGCCGGAGTCGGAGTTCGCGTCCCTCGCGGTCGCTTCCGCTGTCGGCCTCGATGAGCTGGTAGAACGCGGAGGGCGTCTGGCTGAGCACGGTGACGCGCTGCTCCGCCAGCAGGTCGAGGAACAACTCGGGCGAGCGGCTCACGGTGTAGGGGACCACCACGAGGCGGCCGCCGTGCAGCAGGGGGCCCCACAGCTCCCATACGGAGAAGTCGAAGGCGTAGGAGTGGAAGAGCGTCCACACCTCGTCAGGGCCGAAGCCGAAGTGCTGGTCGGCGGCCTCGAACAGCCGTACCACGTTGTGGTGCGGTACCACCACGCCCTTGGGTCGACCGGTGGACCCGGAGGTGTAGATGACATAGGCGGGGTGGTCGGGGTCGATCCGGACGAGGGGTGGTGTGCTCTCCGGCCCGCCGTCCACGAGCTCGTCCGTGCGGACCAGCGTGGCGCTCGGAGACAGCGGAAGGGTCACTCCCTCGCCGGCGACGACCACCGAGGGCGCCGCGTCGTCGAGCATGTACGCCAGCCGCTCGGCGGGGTAGTCGGGGTCCAGCGGCAGGTAGGCCGCACCGGCCTTGAGCACGGCGAGCAGCGCGACGACGAGTTCGGACGAGCGCGGCATGGCCAGCGCGACGATCCCCTCGGGGCCGGCGCCGTGCGCGGCGAGACGGCGGGCAAACCGGTTGGAGCGCTCGTCCAACTCGCGGTAGCTCAACGCCAGCTGGCCGTCCACCACGGCCACGGCGTCCGGAGTGCGGGCGACCTGCGCGGCGAACAGCTCGGGCAGGGTGGCGGGGCGGTGCCGCGACGGCGTGCCGACCTCGGCCGGCGGAGTGTCGACCGCCGCCTCGCTCGGCGCCAGCACGTCCAGTCTGCCGGTCGGGGTACCGGGGTCGACGGTGGCGAACCGGCGCAGCAGTGCCATGAACCGCTCGAGATGGGCGGCGGCCTCGTCCTCCCGGTAGCGTTCGGCGGCGGCTTCGAGGTCGACGCGCAGTTCGCCTTCCGGGAGTTCGTGGACCGAGAACTTGAGGTCGTCGACAGGACCGGTGGCGACCGGGTGGATCGTCGCCCGCAGACCCTCAAGCCGCAGGTCGTGGTCGAAGGACACGATGTTCGCGACGACCGTGTACATCTGGCGGTCGTCGGCCAGCAGGCCCAGTTCGCGGCGGAGTTCGGTGTAGGGGTGGCCCTGGTGCCGCAGTACGTCGGCGACCGCCTCACGCACGTCGGCCACCAGCCCGGTCAGGGTGGTCGCAGGGTGGGCGGTGATCCGCAGCGGCGGCACGTTGGTCAGCATCGCGGGGGTACGCCGGGCCAGTCCGCTGCGCCGGTTGGGCACCGGGAGCCCAAGCAGCGCCTGCTGCGCGCCGGTCAGCCGGCGGGTGTACAGCGCCACGGCAGCCAGCGCCGCGAGCTGCCATCCGGTGCCAGCGGTGCGCGCCAGGCTGTCGAGACCCCGACGGAGTTCCGGGGTGAGGACGGCGGTCCGCCGCAGGGGCGGGGCGCCCACGGCCGCGGTCGGCTCCTCGCCGGACCGGCCCACCGGTACAGCCTCGGGCCGGTCCGCCCAGGTGGCCAGCCAGTACGCCCGGTCCCGGGCTGCCGCTCGTGAGGTACGCCGGGCGGCCTCCTGCGCCACCAGCTCCGCGAAGCCGTCGCTGGCGGCCGCCGACGCGTCGGCACCGTACGCGTTGTAGGCGTCCGCCACCCGCTGGGCGACCAGCCGGATGCCGTAGCCGTCGAGGAGTAGATGGTGCACGTGGTGCAGCCACCGGTGGTGCTCCGGACCGAGGACGAACAGCACGTGGCCGAACAGCGGCCCCGGCTCTCCCAGGGGAAGCGGCCGGGACATCAACCGCCTGGTCCAGGCGTCCGCGGCGGCGACCGGGTCGGCCTCCGCACTGAGGTCGACCCGGACTGGTCGCCAGTCGAACTCCGCTGCGGGCACGACGTGTTGGCGCACCCCACCGTCCTCGCCGGCGTGGAACCGGAGCCGCAGCGCCTCGGTGCCGTCGACGGTCGAACGCAGCGCCCGCTCGAAGCGGTCCAGGTCCAACGACCCGATGAGGTCGACGTACTCGCCGGTGACGAACGAGGGATCGCGTGGCTCCCTGGCCTGCGCGAACCACACGCCGAGCTGGGCGTCGGTCAGCTCCAGCGGCGTGTTGGCGGTGACGGGCATTTCTTCCCCTCCTGACAAGCGGCCGCGCGGCCGGTCGGGCCGGGGGCTGGACGCGTTCGACCCGTGGGGTCGGCGGGTTCGACAGAACTGGCGGACATGCTGGGGACGGCCGTTGATGTGCCGCTGACGTGCCTGACGTGGCTCGTCCGCCGGCGGTGACGCCTCAGCGGGCGGGCCGCAGTCCGGCCTCGAAGGCATAGACCACCGCCTGCACCCGGCTGCGGAGTCGCAGCTTGCCGAGCAGGTTCTGGACATGGGACTTCACCGTGTGCTCGGAGACGGTCAGCGCGTCGGCGATCTCCGCGTTGGACAGCCCCCGGGCGACGAGGTCGAGCACGTCGACCTCCCGGGGGGTCAGCTCCCGTGGGTCGACGTCCGAGACCTCGGCGGGGCCGAGAGCGGGCGGGCAGGGCGTGGAGGTGGCGGGCCGCTGCCGGGTGAGGTGGTAGCCAGCGGCGGTCAACCGGACTGCGGCGGCCAGGTCCGGCGCGGACACGGTGGCCGGCAGCTCGCCGTGCGCGAGGGCCGGGACGGAGTCGGGTGTGCTCCCCTGCACCGGTGCGGCGGCCACCGTCAGGAGTCGCATTCCCTCGGCCTCCGACAGGGCGGGCAGGCCCAGGCGGGCCGGATCGGACAGGCCGTGCAGCACGACCACGTCCGGCCTGAGCGTCCGCAGGCCTGCCAGCGCTCGCGGGCCCGGCTGGCCGTCTCCCGCCACCACCACGCCGGGCTGACCGTCGAGCATCGCCCGCAGTCCCGTGCGGGCGAGCGCGTCCGGTGCCAGCAGGTAGACGCGCACCACGTCGGTATCAACCGCGGCCTGACCGCTCCCCACGGGGTCCGCGATCCCCATGGGGTCCCCGATGTCGCCGTGGCCCCCGGCGTCGCGATGGTCCCGGCGGTCGCCGTAGCCGTCCGGGCGTTCGGCTGGCCACCTGCGGTGGCCACGGACCGCCGACGGCTCCACCGGCTCCGCACGGCCGCCCGTGTGTCGGACGCGGCCACGCCCGGGCGTCCCGCCGGCCTCGCCGGGGAGCAGACGCAGCGCGGTGGTGCCGGCAGGTGCCGATCGGGCATGTGCTCGCCGTTCCATCCTGATGCCCCCGGAGTCTGGAGTGTGGACTACTTCTGGGAGTCACTCGGACCGGCGTCCGGAGATTTCCCAGAGTTGGCAAGGTAGTCGGGGAGTCCGTCCTCGGCGGTTTCCTCCAGCGCTCCTCCAGCACCCCACAAACGGTTTTCCACTCACCGTGGAACCACGCCCGCCCGCCCGTTCGGACGTTCCGGCAGATCGCTGGGAAGCCGCTGGAGAAACCTCACACGAAAACACCGCGAGCGACGTGCGACTGCTACTTTCCGGCGCCATGGACACAACCGACGCGGGCACCTCGACCGAAACCACGACCGTGACCAGGAACCAGCTTCGCCGGCTGGTCGCCGACTGCATGGGGCTCGCCGCCGACGAGCTGCCTGACGACACCGAGGACCTGGTCGACCACGGCCTCCACTCGGTGGCTGTGATGCAGCTGGTCAGCCAGCTCCACGAGCGGGGCGTCGAGCTCTCCTTTCCCGACCTGGTCCGCACGCCCACGCTCGACGCCTGGTGGCGGGCGGTCCACGCGACCCAGCCGACCGCGAAGGCGACGGCGCCCTGACCCCTCCCAGCGGGACGAAGGGCGGCCGCTGGAGAGCCGTTGGAGCCCGGCTGGCAGCGCGGTCGGGAAACCCCGGCCACTCCCGCCGACCCGGCTAGGGTCGCGTCCGCCGGGTGTCCTCGGGGATTCCCGGCCACTTCCCGGAAATGTCGTAACGGCATCGTCAGACGGAGTCAGCATGGAATTCGGAGTCAACTTCTTCCCGGTCGTGGACCCGGAGCGGAAGAGCGCCGCCGACTACTACGAGGAAAGCCTGCGGCTGGTGGACCTCGCGGAGGAACTGGGCTACGAGCACGTTCAGATCGTGGAGCACTACGGGTCTCCGTACGGTGGCTACAGCCCGGATCCGGTTGCCTTCCTGGCAGCCGCCGCGGCCCGAACCGAGCGGATCCGGCTCGCCACCGGTGCGGTGATCGCGGCGTTCACCCATCCGGTGAAGCTCGCCGCCTCCCTCGCCATGCTCGACAACCTCTCGCGGGGCCGGCTCGACGTCGGTTTCGGACGCGCCTTCCTGCCGGACGAGTTCGAGGCGTTCGGGGTCTCCATCGAGGAGAGCCGGGACCGCTTCGACGACGGCGTAGCCGCCTGTCTCGAGCTGTGGACCGGCGAACAGACCGTCTTCGAGGGCGCGGTGCACCGCTTCGGCCCGTTCACCGGCTACCCACGCCCCTACCAGCGGCCACACCCGCCGGTCTTCGTCGCCTCGGCGACCAGCCCTGACTCCTGCGCCGCGGCCGGCCGGGCCGGTCACAACCTCCAGGTCGTCCCCTCGGTGACCAGCCGGGAGGGGCTGCGCGACATGATCGAGGGCTACCGACGAGCCAGGGCCGAGGCCGGTCACCCGGGCGGCGGACGCGTTCAGGTCAAGTACACCTGCTACCTGTCGGAGGACCGGGAGCTCGCGCTGAGCGACGCCCGCGCCCAGGAGGAGAACTACGTGGCGCGGATGGCCGACGCGGTCGCCTCGTGGGCGCACACCCGCAGCAGCCAGTACCCCGGCTACGAGAAGTTCGTGGAGAAGGCCCGCGCCTACGACTTCGACAAGGCGCTCGCCGACGGCAAGGTACTCGCGGGCACTCCGGGGGACGTCGTCGAACAGGTCGCCAGGGTGGCCGGGGAATACGGCGGCGACCTCTGTGTGAGCCTCCAGTTCAATCCCGGCCATCTGCCCTACGAACGAGCGGCGCGGGCGATGGGGTTGTTCGCCCGCGAGGTCGCGCCCTCCTTCACCGGCATGCCGCGGACCCGGCGGGAGCCGGTCCCCGCCACCGCCTGAGCAGGCATCGGTCGCCACCGCGGCGACCGAGAGGACGAGGAGAGAAGCATGGTCAGCACACCCACGACCCCGGACGCCGAAGTCGCGGTGGTCGGGCTGGGCGCCTGGGGCGCCTGCGCGCTGTGGCAGCTCGCCCGGCACGGCGTGGACGCCGTCGGAGTCGACCGCTACGGCATCGCCAACGTCCACGGGTCCTCCTACGGGGAGAGCCGGATGTTCCGCACGGCGTGCCTGGAGCACCCCGGTCTGGTCCCGCTCGCCCAGCGCTCCCGCCGGTTGTGGACCGAGTTGGAGGCGCTCAGCGGCGAGTCCCTGCTGGAACCGACCGGCGCGATGCTGATCGGCCCCCGCGACGGGCGGATCGTCGGCGGTGCGCTGACCGCCGCCCGGGAGCACGGTCTGTCCGTCGAACTGCTCGACCCGGCCGCCCTGCGTACGCGGGCACCCGCGCACGCCGCGCTGCCGGACGACCACGTGGCCGTGCTGGAGCCCGACGGCGGACTGACCTATCCGGAGCGCACCATCTCCGCCGCCGTCCGCGCCGCGCGCGCTGCCGGCGCCCGGGTGTACACCGACACCCGGGTGACAGGTGTCGAACTTGTCGCCGGCGGGGCGGTGGTGCACACCGCGCTGCGTTCCCTGCGGGTGGCGCGTGTGGTGGTGACGGCCGGGCCGTGGCTCTCCCAGTTGGTGCCCGACCTCCCGCTGGAGGTGGTGCGCATGCCCACCACCTGGTTCACCCCGGCCGAGCCCCGGCCTCGCTTCACCCTGGAGAACCTTCCGGTCTTCATGCGCGAACTCGACGGTGGCGACGTGATCTGGGGCCACGGCACACTCCCCGGCCGCACCGAACTGAAGCTCGGGCTGGAGGACGGCGGCCGGCACTTCCGGACCGTCGACCCGGAGGACATGGACCGTTCCGTTTCGCCGGACGACTGGTCGGTGCTCGGCGGCATCCTGCCGACCGCCGTGCCCGGAGTCGGCGCCGCCCCCACCCGCGCCGTCGCGAACCTCTACGCCCGCACCCCGGACGGCCAGTTCGTCGTCGGTCGGCCACGACGCGACCCACGGATCGTCGTCGCCGGCGGATGCAGCAGTCACGGCTTCAAACACGCCACCGGGATCGGGGAGTTCGTGGCCGACCTGGTGCGAGGCCGCACGCCCGCCGTCCCCCTCGACTTCGCCGATCCGAACCGCTTCCTCTGAGGAGTTCGAGAGGTTCGGCAGCTCCCCACGAAGCCATTCGGCGCCGCATTGTGAGGAAAGATGCAGTTCCGCATTCTGGGCCCCGTAGAGATCCACGACGACCGGCACGACCGCCGCGTCGAACCCACCGGTTCGAAACAACGAATCCTGCTCGGAGCACTGGTGGTGAAGTCCGGGCAGTTGCTCTCCCAGGACCGGCTCATCGACGAGCTGTGGGGCGAGCACCCGCCGGCCAATCCCACCAACGCGCTCCAGGCGCACATCGCCCGGCTACGCAAGCTCCTCGAGGACGCCGGCGCGACCGGTCAGGAGCGCATCGACACCCACTCGCTCGGCTACCAGCTGCACGCTCCGGCGGAGGCGACCGACGTCGCCGGCTTCCACCGGCTGTCGGCGCAGGCCCGCGCTGTGATCACCAGCGACCCCGAACGGGCGGTCTGGCTGTTGCGCCAGGCGCTCGCGCTCTGGCGCGGCCCGGCGCTCCAGGGGAGCCTCGGCGGCGACATCTGCCTTGCGGAGTCCACCGCCCTGGAGGAGAGTCGCCTGGTCGCCCTGGAGGCGCTCTACGAGGCCAGCCTGCGCGCCGGCCTGCACCACGAGGTCACCGGAGAACTGGGCGAACTGACAGCTGACCACCCCCTGCGCGAGAAGTTCTACGACCTGCTGATGGTGGCCCTGCACCGCTGTGGACGACAGGCCGACGCGCTCTCGGTGTACGAGCGGGCGCGGACCCGCCTGGTCCAGGAGCTC
The DNA here is from genome assembly GCF_014156695.1 of Streptomyces durbertensis. Classification (GTDB taxonomy): domain Bacteria; phylum Actinomycetota; class Actinomycetes; order Streptomycetales; family Streptomycetaceae; genus Streptomyces; species Streptomyces durbertensis. The sequence continues at coordinate 15,508 of NZ_WMLF01000085.1, forward strand.
GGCGTCGAGCCGGGCCCGGCGCTGCGCCGGCGCGTCCGCTCGATACTCAGCCACACCCCCGACGCGGCCCCCACC
>NZ_WMLF01000850.1 GCF_014156695.1 Streptomyces durbertensis
GTGGTGTCCTTGCGTTCCGCGAGTTCGGCGATCAGGTCGGCGGCCGGGGAGGGGTCGGCGCCGGTGTAGCGGCCGCGGGCGAGGGCACCCCAGGCCTGGAGTTCGATGCCGTGGGCGAGGCAGTGCTCGATGGTGCCGGTGGGGAAGCCGCCCGCAGTGGCGCCGGGGGTGTTGACGAGGACGCCGGATTCCACCCAGTCGCGTTGTTCCAGGCTCATCTCCAGTTGGTTGGCCACCAGGGGTACGTCGAGGTGGGACTGGAGGTGGGCGATCTGCGGGGCGCTCATGTTGGAGACGCCGAAGCCGCGTACCAGGCCTTCGGCGCGGAGCTCGGTGAAGGCCTCGGCGATCTCGGCGGGCTCGGCGAGGGGGTCGGGGCGGTGCAGGAGGAGGGTGTCGACGTGGTCGGTGCGCAGCCGGGTCAGGCTGGCGTGGACGCTGTTGATGAGGTGCCGGGCGCGGAGGTCGTAGATGCCGGGGCGGTCGCCCTCCGGGAGTCGGATGCCGCACTTGGTCTGGAGGGTGATCCGTTCGCGGAGGTCGGGCCAGCGGGCGAGTACCTCGCCGAAGACGGCCTCGGACTTGCCGTGCCGGTAGATGTCGGCGTGGTCGAAGTCGGTGATGCCGGCGTCGAGGGCGGCGGTGACGGCGGCCGCCGCGTGGTCGATGTCGTGGGCGGTGTAGGGGGCGTGGTCCCAGGTACCGCCCAGGCCCATGCAGCCGTAGAGCGCCCGGCCGCGGGGCGGTTGCGGTGTGTCGGGCGAGGGGTCTGGTGTGGGGTCGGGGTTCATGCCGTTCCTCGTCGGGGCGCGTCCGCCGCCTTGCTGAGTGTGTTCACGGACCACCGTAGGCGGCCCCTCTGACAAGTGCCCGCTTCTCGTAGAGCGGTTCGGCGGTGGCCGGGCGATGAGTTCTGTGGGGGCGGGGCGTCGGTACGGGGTGAGAT
>NZ_WMLF01000851.1 GCF_014156695.1 Streptomyces durbertensis
GGCCCCCTCCGAGGACACAGGTCCCGCCCCGATCCCCCTGCTGGCCCCTCGGGAGGGCGTCCCCGAGGTGACCGCCACGGCCGCCGGGCTGTCCGCGGTGACCGCCGCCTTCGCCGCCGGCGCGGGACCGGTCGCCGTGGACGCCGAGCGCGCCTCCGGCTACCGCTACGGCCAGCGCGCCTACCTCGTACAGCTCCGCCGCGCCGGCGCCGGCACCGCGCTCGTCGACCCCGTGGCCTGCCCCGACCTCGGCGCGCTCGGCGAGGCCCTGGCCGACACCGAGTGGGTGCTGCACGCCGCCACCCAGGACCTGCCCTGCCTCCGCGAGACCGGCATGGTGCCGGGCCGGCTCTTCGACACCGAACTCGCCGGCCGCCTCGCCGGCTTCCCCCGCGTCGGCCTCGGCGCGATGGTCGAGAACGTGCTCGGCTACGCCCTGGAGAAGGGCCACTCCGCGGCCGACTGGTCCACCCGCCCGCTCCCCGAACCCTGGCTGCGCTACGCGGCACTCGACGTCGAACTCCTCACCGACCTGCGGGACGCCCTCGAAGAGGAGCTGAAGAACCAGGGCAAGCTGGAGTGGGCCCTCCAGGAGTTCCGGGCCATCGCGGAGGCGCCGCCCGCCCCGCCGCGCAAGGACCCCTGGCGCCGCACCTCCGGCATGCACAAGGTGCGCCGGCGCCGCCAGCTCGCCGTGGTGCGCGAGCTCTGGCAGACCCGCGACGAGATCGCCCGCCGGCGGGACGTCTCCCCCGGCAAGGTGCTCTCCGACTCCGCCATCGTCGAGGCGGCACTCGGCGCACCCCGCACCGCACGGGCGCTCGCCGCGCTCCCCGGCTTCGGCAACCGCATGGGCCGACGCCAGCTCGAACAGTGGCACGCCGCCGTCGAGCACGCGCTCACCCTCCCCGAGGGCGAGCTGCCCGAGCAGACCAAGCA
>NZ_WMLF01000852.1 GCF_014156695.1 Streptomyces durbertensis
TATAAGAGACAGGTCTCATGCCTCGCCGAGCGTCACCCGGAACGTGCGCCGGTCCCCGGCGCGCTCCACCTCCACCCGCACGGTGTCGCCCGGCTCGTGGCCGGCGAGCGCCTCGGCGAGCTGCACGACGTCGTTGACCTCGCTGTCGTCGACCCGGACGATCAGGTCCCCCGGACGGATGCCGGCGCTGTCGGCCGGCCCATCGGGTACGACCCGCACCACGGACGCGCCGGCCGGCCGGAACTCCTCGCCGAGCACCGTCCGCACCGACACGCCGAGCGCCGCCCTGTCCGGGTCGACGACCTCCCCGTGCTCGATCATCTGCGCGGCGAGTTTCCGCACGGTCGCGGCCGGGATGGCGAAGCCGATGCCGGGCGCCGGGCCGCTGCCCAGCCGCGGATCCCGGGCGGCCAGGGTGGGGATGCCGATGACCTGCCCGGAGAGGTTGACCAGCGCTCCGCCGCTGTTGCCCGGGTTGATGGCCGCCGAGGTCTGCACCATGTTCCCGATGGTGGCGCCGCCCTGCCCCGCGGTGACCGAGCGGCCCACGGCCGAGACGATGCCCTGGGTGACGCTGGAGGACAGCCCCAGCGGGTTGCCCATCGCCAGCACGACCTGTCCGACGGCGACCCGGCCGGAGTCGCCGAAGGTCGCCGGGTGCAGTCGCCGCGGCGGGTCGGTCAGCTTGATGACCGCCAGGTCCTGCTCCTCGTAGGCGGCGACCAGTTCGGCGCGCAGCGGCCGGCCGCCGGTGGCCAGCTCCACCTCGAACCGCCGCTTCCCGTTGACGACGTGCGCGTTGGTGACGATGTGGCCGTGCCGGTCGTAGATCACGCCCGAGCCCAGCTCCTCGTCGGTGGTGATCTGGACGACCGAGGGGAGCACGTCCTGGACGACCTTCTGGTAGCGCTGTTCCAGCTCGCCCTCGAAGGT
>NZ_WMLF01000853.1 GCF_014156695.1 Streptomyces durbertensis
GTACGGGGGTCGTCCCCTCCAGGGAAGCAGCCACGGTGACGGAGACCTTTCTCGAAAGCTCTGGGAGAACCACTACGGTTTGGCGCACACGGAACAGGCGTGGGTGACCCACGCTCGTACCAGGCTACCGGGAAGCTAGCCCTGCCTGATCGCCCAGCCCCGCTCCCGCAGGGCCTCCGACAGCCGGAGCGCGGCCTGCGGCTCCACCATGATCTGGACGCGGCCGGCCTGCTGGCCGGTGGCGTGCTCGATGCGGACGTCCTCGATGTTGACCCCGGCCCGGCCGGCGTCGGCGAAGATCCTCGCCAGCTCGCCCGGCTGGTCGCTGATCAGGACCACGACCGTCTCGTAGGCGGTCGGTGCCTGGCCGTGCTTGCCCGGCACCCGGGAGCGGCCTGCGTTGCCGCGCCGCAGGACGCCCTCGAGGCCCTCGACGCCCTCGGCCCGCTTGTGGTGGTCGGCAGACTCCAGCGCGCGCAGCGCGCGGACCGTCTCGTCCAGGTCCTCGGCGAGGGCGGCGAGCACGTCGGCGACCGGGCCGGGGTTGGCGGAGAGGATGTCCAGCCACATCCGCGGGTCGGACGCGGCGATCCGCGTCACGTCCCGGATGCCCTGCCCGCACAGCCGCACGGCCGTCTCGTCCGCGCTCTCCAGCCGGGCGGCGACCAGGCTGGAAAGGAGCTGCGGGGTGTGCGAGACGAGCGCGACCGCCCGGTCGTGCGCGTCGGCGTCCATCACCACCGGCACGGCCTGGCACAGCGCCACCAGCTCCAGCGCCAGGTTCAGCACCTCGGTCTGCGTCTGGGCCGTCGGCGTGAGCACCCACGGCCGGCCCTCGAAGAGGTCCGCGCTGGCCGCCAGCGGGCCGGACTTCTCCCGGCCGGACATCGGGTGCGTGCCCAGGTACAGGCTCTGTCTCTTATACACA
>NZ_WMLF01000854.1 GCF_014156695.1 Streptomyces durbertensis
GAGGGGGGGTTTCCACCATAGCCCCTTCCCGGGCGTGCTCGTGCGATCCCGACCGTGTTTCACCCGGCGAGTCCGCCGAAGACCACCCCCAGCAGGCCGCCGGCCGCCAGGAAGGGGCCGAACGGGATGCCCGTCTTCCGGTCGGCCCTCCCCGCGATGAGCAGGGCGTTTCCATAGAGGGAGCCGAGCAGCAGACCGGCGAGCGCCCCCACCGCGAGGGTCGTCCAGCCGTACCACCCAAGAGCGACCCCCACGGTGAGCGCGAGCTTGACGTCTCCCATCCCCATGCCGCGGGGATGGATGAGGAAGAGGACGAGGTAGCCGCCGCCCAGGACGAGGCCGCCCCCCAGCGCCCCCGGCCAACTGCCGGCCGCGCCCGGCAGCACGGCGGCCACTCCGAGGAGCGCCGCGCCGGCCACGGCCGTCGGCAGGGTGAGGACGTCCGGCAGCCGGCGCACCCGGACGTCCACGAGGGCGAGCAGGACAAGCGCGGGTGCCAGTACCACCCACACGGCCAGCTCGGGGCGGGGCCCGACGGCGGCCGCCAGGAGCGCGCAGACCGCGGCGGTGACCGGGCCCGGGAGCGCGGTGAGCCGGGAGCGGCCGGAGGCGGCGGGGCGGTCGGTCCGCCACGGCTCGCCGGGCGGGACGGCAAAGCGGTGCGCGGCCCGGGGCAGCAGCAGCGCGCCGACCGTCCACCCGTACGCCGCCGCGGCGGCGACCAGCCCCCACGCCCACGGCGAGGCGGTCGCCCCTGACAGCCCGGTCAGCTCTGACAGCCCGGACGGCTCTGCCGACGCGGTCGGCGCGGTCGGCGCGGTCGGCGCGGTCAGTGTGGTCAGCGTGGTCAAGGTCAACGCGGTCGACTCCCCCGGCACACCGGGAGGGTATCGCCCCCGCCGGGGGCGGCCATCCCTCTC
>NZ_WMLF01000855.1 GCF_014156695.1 Streptomyces durbertensis
GGACGATCGGCCCCACCGCCCCACCCCGACGGCCTCTCCCGGCACGGGTCCGGCCGAGGCACCGTGGAGACAACGGCCGACACCGAGCCACACCGGCGACCCAGTCGACCGACGCACCACCGGGAGAGGAACAAGGCCATGACACCGGACGCGACGCCGAGCAGCACACCCCGGGCAGCCACCGCCCGGACACCCGCCACCGCCGAGGCCCCGATGGTGACCGGAGCCGTCCTCGAACGGCTGATCTCGGCCGCCGCCGCCGCGCCCTCCATCCACAACACCCAGCCGTGGCGCTACCGGCTCGACCCCGACACCACCACCGTGGAAGTCCGCTCGGCACCCGAACGCGCCCTGCCGCACGCCGACCCCCGGCGCCGCGCACTGCACGTCTCCGTCGGCGCCGCGCTGTTCAACCTGCGGCTCGCCGCGCGCGACGCCGGCTTTGAGCCGCAGGTGCGGCTGCTGCCGGACCCGCTGGCCCACCCCGACCTGCTCGCCCGCGTCCACCTCGCCGCACCCCGCACGCCGCCGGCGGACGACCACGCCGCCGCACCGGCCGACCTGTACGCCGCGCTGTGGCGGCGCCACAGCAGCCGGATGCCGTTCTCCGGCCGGCCGCTCCCGCCCGAGCTGCTCGCCGAACTCGCCGAGGCGGCCCGCGCCGAAGGCGCCGTCGCCCACTTCCCGGACCCCGGGACCGTCGACCGGCTGCTCGCCGTCACGGCGGAGGCCGAGAGCCGCAACGAGGCGTCCGCCGGGCGGCGCACCGAGAGCCGGTCGTGGGTCCGCGCCGACGCGCCCGGCATCACCCCCGGCCGGGACGGCCTCCCCTTCTCCGCGCTCGGCCCGAAGGACAGCGCCGAGCGGCTGCCGATGCGGGCCTTCTCCGACCCGGGCCCCGGCGGACGCCCCC
>NZ_WMLF01000856.1 GCF_014156695.1 Streptomyces durbertensis
AGCGGGGACAGGATTTGAACCTGCGACCTCTGGGTTATGAGCCCAGCGAGCTACCGAGCTGCTCCACCCCGCGTCGGTAGTACCGACCGTACGCCATCACACCCCCCGATGGGAAATCGGTTACCGCCACACCAGGGGCCGGCCGCCGCGAGAACCCCCAACTCCCTTGCCGGAGAAGGCTTCAGACCAAGAAAGTGACCCACGCCACTACCGCCCCGCCCCGCCACGCCACGACGGTCAGCACCCGCGCGAAGCTCCGGCCTCGTCGTCCACCCCGCCTGCCGCAGGCGCGGGCCCCCCGTGACCATAGTGTCGAGCGGAGGCGTCCGCCTGTGCCAGCCGCCGGAGCGCGGCGAGCGCGGCGTCACCGAGCAGCGTCCCCAGGACGACCCTCATCACGGTCGCCTCCAGGTCGGACTCATCCACCGTTCCGGCCACGTCCGCGGCGGCGATCCGTTCACTTGCCTCCGCGTACTCGTCGAGTCGCCCCTCGAAGGTCTCAAGCCCCGTCTCGCGCATCGTCGCCAGCACGGCGGCGAGTGCGTGTGCGGGGGTTCCCTGGGCGGAGACCCGCCATCCCCGCCGCTCGATCAGATCGGCGACGACCCGCCGGGCCCGCGCCAGGTCCTCCTCGGAGCCGACCGCGTAGTCCGCCGTGAGCCCGCGCTGCGCCGCCCCCAGCACCTTGTGCGGGGTGCGGTCCGGGTCGTCGACGGCATCCAGCACGATCTTCGCGTCCGCCACCGGAAGGCCCCCGACCTGCGTCAACGCCCGGATCAGCCGGAGGCGTCCGAGGTGCGAATCGTCGTACCGCGCCTGGTTGGGGCTGGTGCGACGCCCGGGCGGCAGCAAGCCCTCCCGCAGGTAGTACTTGATCGTCGGCACCGGCACGCCCGCCCGCTCGCTCAGTTC
>NZ_WMLF01000857.1 GCF_014156695.1 Streptomyces durbertensis
GCGGGGTGACGGACGTCGGGCCGCTCACGGGGCCGGCTCCGCGCGGAGGCCGCCCATGGCGCGGGAGGTGGCGAGCACGGAGGCGAACGCGGCGACCAGGGTGGGGTGGTGGACGAGGTCGAACACCTCGTCCTCGTCGCCCCGGGGCATCCGGCCGTGGGCCGGCATGGCGCCGTCGGATGCCTGGGCGTCGGCGAACGCCTGCCAGACGCGGTGGTCGAGGGCGGGTTCGGGCAGGCAGGCGTCGACGACGAGGAGTTCGCCGAGCAGGTCCCAGTTGCCGACCTCCCGCCAGTCGTCGAGCCACGCCGGCAGCCAGGCGGTGAGGTAGTCGGAGAGGTCGGGCGGGAGGCCGGCGGGGTTCTCGCCCCAGTCGGTGAGGTGGAAGACCGTGTGGGTGATGCCGTAGGCGAGGTTGAGTTCCACGGTCCACGGTTCGGGGGTGCGGCCCAGCCAGGTGTGGCGGACGGCGACGTCCGTCGGCAGGCTGGGGGTGAGACCGAGGCGGCGTTCGAAGGCGGAGATGCCGAGCCGGCGTACCGGGGTGGCCTCCACCGCGGCCCAGCTGGCGAGCCGCTGCGAGTGGCGCAGGTGCTCTTCGAACTCCGGGTCCTGGTAGCCGAGTTCGTAGAACGGCACGTAGATCTCGAAGGGGATCGGGGAGAGCGGTTCGCGTTCCTGCATCCACCGCAGCAGTCGGCCGCCCTCCAGGTGGTCGCGCCAGGCGACGTCGAGGAGTTGGCGGGCGAGCGCGGCCTGCCGGGAGCCGGCGACGCCCTCCCGGAAGAGGACCTTGCCGATGATCGCCAGCTCGCCGATGGGTTTGAGCCGGTCCTTGACCTCCCACTCGGTGTCGGGGCCGGGGGCGTCCCAGCCGGGAGCGCCGGGGTCCGGGCCCTGCCCGCCGGGGG
>NZ_WMLF01000858.1 GCF_014156695.1 Streptomyces durbertensis
GTGGGGGTGGTGAACCTGCGGTGGCCGCACCCGAGTTCGGCGCGGGTGGTGCGGCGGCGTCGGCGGCGGAGTGCGTACGCCGCCGAGTGTGCGGGGGCAGACAAGCCGATTCTGTTGGACGAGTTCCAGGTGCCCTGGTACGTCGTGATCGAGCAGAGCCGGCGGTTTGTGGAGGAGTGGAAGGAGGAGCGGCGGGCGCAGCGGATGCGGCGGCTGCAGGTGTTGGAGGCCGGGGACGGGGTGGAGATGGTGGACGGTGTCGAGCTGCCGCCGCAGGCGGGGGCGGCGCCGCCGGTCGGGGTGGCGTAGGGCGGCCGGTTCCGGTCAGTCGGTGGTCGGGTGGGCGTGGATGAGGGTGCGGTGGAGGTCCTGGAGACCGCTGGGGAGCTCGTCGGGGGCGAACCAGCGGGCTTCGAGGATCTCGAACGGGTCGATGCGCAGTTCGCCGCCGAGCAGCGTCGCCTCGTAGGCGACCTCGATGCGGAGGCGGAAGCCGCTCTTCAGGTGGACGAGTCGGCCGACCGCCACGTCGAGGCCGGTCTCCTCGCGGACCTCGCGTACGACGGTGGCGGTGAACTCCTCGCCTTTGACGGCGTAACCGGACGGCAGTCCCCACTGGCGGCCTTCGGGCCACATGCGGTGGCGCAGCAGGAGTACGCGGCCGGCGTCGTCGCGTACGACGCCGGTGACGCCGACCATGAACTTTGCCCGGGTGAGCCACAGCACGCGCCACTGCACGGGGCCTCGGAGGCGGCGCCACACTCCTGCGGCCAGTCGCTTCACGTTGTTTCGTCTCCCCTCGGCGCCCGGCCTCGAAAGCCTGTGTCCTGCCACTGTCGCCGCTGCGTGCGGTGGCTGTCCAACGACGGCGGCGGGGAGCGCCGGGGAAAGCGGTGGCG
>NZ_WMLF01000859.1 GCF_014156695.1 Streptomyces durbertensis
GTGTCGTACGCCCCGAGACGCCGGTCACCGTCCTGCCGGGCGGGACGCCGCCCGCCTCCGCGGCCGACTAGGCACCGCCCCCGCGACCGCTGCTGTCCCCGCGCCCGGCCCGCCACCCGATCCCGGTGGCGGGCCGGGCGGTGTCAGACCCCGCTCGCCCGCCCGGCCCGGTCCGCCTCCACGAACAGCAGCCGGCGGACCGCCGCGGCCGCCGGCCGGTCCAGCAGCACCGCCGACGCGCAGCCCGGCGGAAGCCGCCCCGCCAGCAGTTCCGCGCGGAGCACGGCCATCGCGCGCACATGCCGCCGGAACGCGAACCCGCTCACCTCGCGGCGCCGCGCCCGCTGGCCCGACAGCGCCTCCTCCCACGTCACGTCGAGCAGCAGCAGGTGCAGCCGCCGCCCGACGCGGGACGCCTCCCAGGCGAGCCAGCGCCGCACCCACGGCAGCTGGCCGCAGTCGTGCACGGCGACACCGCCCGCGAACGACCGCACCGCCCGCCGCAGCCGCAGATAGTGGTGGACCCGGGCCAGCGGTCGGACCAGCGCGTACGGCAGCAGGCCCTGCCAGCTCTCCCGGACCTCCTGGGAGTCCACGCGGCACACCTCGCCGGCCTCGGCGGCCGCCCGCGCCAGCAGCGTCGACTTTCCGCCGCCCGGCAGCCCGGACAGCACCAGCACGTCACACACCGGCCAGCACAGCTCGCGCGGCAGCGTGCCGCGCAGGTCGGCGACCACCGCCCCCGGCCGGCCGTCCCACGCCTCAGTCCGCCGGCCGTCCTCCTGCCGCCTGCTCTCCCGCCGCTCGTCGACGGCCGCGTCCCGACCCGCCGCCGTGGCGGCCCACGCCCCGCCGCCACGCCCCGTCCGTTCGTTCTCCCACCACACGTCC
>NZ_WMLF01000086.1 GCF_014156695.1 Streptomyces durbertensis
GAGACAGGTACCCGGTCGGCCTCCGCCGGCGCCGACGGCAGGCCGGCCTCGCTTGTGGTCCGTTGTCGCACGGGACCCTCCCCCTTGGTTGTCCTCGTCCGACTCACTTGGCGCACACGTTCTTGTCCCCACCGTTGATCTTCTGAACGCCTTCGGGTGCCTCGTCGGGCGCCTCGATGGGCGTGCCGGCGGCGACGAAGTCCGCGCCGAGTGTCAGTGTCATCGGCACGCCCTCGCCGGCGTCCTCGGCCTGCTTCCGCAGGGCCTTCTTGGGAAGCCCCATCAGCTTCGCCAGGGTGGCGGCCTGTCCGGCCTGGTCGGGACCGTACTCCAGGGTGGTCGTCCGCTGTGTGGTGTCGGCGTTGCCGGAGTTGGTGGCCAGGCGGGCGCCGTGGCTGTTCTGCAGCCAGCTGACGGTCTGCTGGGCCGATCCGATCGGACCACCCCCGTTGTAGACGTCCACCCGCACCTGGGCCGCCGGGACCCTCGGCACGTCCTCCTTCTCCTTTGACCCCTTCCCGTCCTTGCCGGTTCCCGCGAGCGACTTGTCGGCCTTGATCATCTGGAAGATCGGGCGGGCCTTGGCCTCGTCGAGGACGACGGTGGCCTTCCTCGGGTCGTTCGGGTTGTCGAGGACCGGGAGGGTGGCGAAGGTGATGTTCTTGGGGTTGACGCGTTGCAGGTCCGAGGCGAGTTCGGCGAGCTTGGTGACCTCGCCGATGCCGGTGTCGACGGTCAGGGCCTTGGTCGCCGCGTCGGCCAGCTTCCACGCCTTGGTCGGGCTGGCGAGCGAGCCGCTGGCCTTGACCTCGCGGAACATCGAGCTGAGGAACTGCTGTTGCAGCTCGATGCGGCTGAGGTCGCTGCGGAGTCCCACCGAGTCGCGGGTGCGGACGAAGGCCAGCGCGTCCTCGCCCTGGATGCGGTGGACGCCCTTGGTCAGCTTGAGCTTGGAGTTCTTGTCGTCGATGTCCTTGGCGACGCACACCTCGACGCCGCCGACGGCGGTCGAGAGCGTCTTGACGGCGTTGAAGTCCGCCATCATGAAGTGGTTGATCTCAAGACCGGTGATCTCCTGCACCGTCCGCCAGGTGCAGCCGGGGTCCCGGCCGTTCTGCCCCAGGCTCTCGTTGAACCGGGTGTTCGGTGAGCCGGGGATGACCCTCTCCTCGCCGCCCTGCTTCGTCGGGCAGTCGGGGATGTCCACGACCATGTCGCGGGGGATGCTCAACGCGGTGGCGTGCGAACGGTCCTTGGAGACGTGCAGCAGGACGGTGGTGTCGGCGTGCCCCTCGCTCTCGGCGTCGCCGTAGCCCTGGTTGCCGGCGCCGGTGCGGGCGTCGGTGCCCAGCAGCAGGATGTTGACCGGCCCGTTGCTGGTGGCATTGTTGCTGATCCCGACGTCGACCTTGTCGATGTTGTCGTTGAAGTGCTTGTAGACGAGGTAGCCGGTGGCGCAGAGCGCGACGAGCGCCACGGCCATCGTGCCGCCGCCCCAGCGCAGCGCCTTCTGCTTGCCGCTGAGTCTCGGCTTGCGTTTGCGGCGGCCGCGCGTCGGCTGCTCGGGCTCGCCGCGCCGGGGGCGGGAGCGCTGGCCCGGTACGCGGCCGGGGGCTTCGGTGGGCTGCCGGGCGGCCGCCCGGGCGGCGCGGCGGCCGGAGCCGGCGGTTTCGGCGCCGGACCTGCCGGGCGCCGCCGGGTCGGGCGTGCGCCGGCCGGGGACGGCGGGGTCGGCGGCGCGCCTGCCGGGCGCGGGGGCGTCCGGGCGCGGGCGTCCACCGCTGTGTGTGCGGGGGGCTCCGGAGGGTGACGCGGCGGGGGCCGCGGGGCCCGGAGTGACGGGGTCCAGACGCAGCTCGTAGCTGCCCGTCTGGGGGTTGAACACCCACTGATCCGCGGGATCCACTTCTCCCGCGTGCCCACGGCCTTGCGCGTCCACGTAGCGTGCGTCCTCCGTTGAAGCCGGCTCGCGTCTCTCCCCTCAGAGCGCTCCGGGCGTCGGGGCGGCTGTTGAGCGCTCACCTTATCCGTCCGGCTCAGCGCCGGACCACGTCGGTGTGAGGACTTCCTGAGCGCTTTGTCCGCGTTCGCGGTGGTCCCTCCCATGACTGTGGGTGAGGCCATACGGTCGGGGTCGGTCGGCTCAGGGTGCGCAGACGTCCTGGGAGGCGTCCCGGCCGCCCGGGGTCCGGTTGCCGTCCGGGCCGGCGCCTCCGCCCGATTCGCCCGGCTCCGCGGGTTCGGGCAGCGGGGGCTGGCGGTCGGCCCGCAGGTCGGCGAAGAGCCGGTCGGCGTCCGGCTGCACCAGTTCGTCCCGGTTCGGGTTCCGGTCCCACGGCTTGCGGGGGACGGTCATGAAGCGGATGTCCTCGTCCGGGATGTCGCGCACGCCGCGGACCAGGTCGTACAGCTCGGTCAGCGAGTTCAGGCCGGCGTCCGCGGTGATGGAGGACGTGGCGGCGTCGAGCACCGGGTACAGCCTGGTGGGGTTCATCAGCACACCGTTGCTCCGCACCTTCTTCACCAGGGACGCGAGGAAGGCCTGCTGGCGGGCCATGCGCTGGGTGTCGCTGCCGTTGCCGATGCTCTGCCGGGCACGCACGTAGCCGAGGGCGTCCTCGCCCCGCAGGGTCTGCCGCCCGGCGGGCAGGTCGAGATCGGCGTCCCGGTCCCGAACGGGCTCGGGCAGGCAGACCTCGACGCCGCCGACGGCGTCGACCATGCGCTTGAAGCCCTGGAAGTCGATCACCACGTGGTGGTCGACCCGGATGTCGGTCAGCTTCTCCACCGTGCGGATGGCGCAGGCCGCGCCGCCGAACTGGAAGGCCCAGTTGAACTGGGCGAACTGCGCCTTGGTCGGCTTCCCGTCCCGTCGCTCGCAGGCGGGGATCCGCACCATGAGGTCGCGCGGTATCGAGACGGCGGTGGCGCTCCTCCGGTCGGCCGCCAGGTGCAGCAGGATCGTGGTGTCCGAGCGGGCCGTGCCGGTGTCCCGGCCGTAGCGCCGGTTGCCGCCGCTGCGGTCGTCGGAGCCGAGGATCAGGATGTTCCGCGCGCGGCCCGCGGCCGGCTCGGGGCGTTCCCGCTCGTAGCGTTCCAGCTGTTCGGCGGTGGTGACATCGGTGGTGATGTTGCCTTCCAGGCGCTGGTAGAGCGCCCAGCCGACACCGGCGCCGAGGAGGACGACGGCGGCCGCGCCCATCGCCGTCCAGCGCGGCCAGCGGCGACGGGCCGACGGCCTGGGCCGGTCGGCTGCTCCGGGACCGGTGGCGTCCGCCCGCTCGGGGCGGTCGCCACGTTCGGCGTCGGCATCGGTCACGGCTGCGTCCAATCCCTCGCGTTCGGCGGCTCGCGGGCGCGCCGGCGGCGGCTGGCGACGGGCGCCCGTCATCCTTGCGGACCTCTGGCGTCCGCGCGGGGTGGTACGCCGCGGGGTGGTACACAAAGCCTGTCCCGGGCTGGGGCAGGTCCGTGGATCGATACTGCCGCCGGGGTCGGGTGCCTACCAGTGACGTTACGCCGTATGGGTGATTCGCTCGCTTTCGCGGCGGGCGGCGAGCGTCGCCGGGTCCAGCTTGTCGGCGTGCCGGTTCAGCACGACCGAGCCACCGGCGGCCAGCGGGGCGAGCAGGCCGCGGGAGACGCCCGTCCAGTCCGAGTAGTCCCGGACGGACAGCACGCGGCTGTCCGGGCCCAGGCCGAGCGCGGCGGCGTCGGCCCGGGCCTGCTCGACGACACGGGCGCCGGACACCTCGCGGCCCTCGATGGCCATCGCCGGGTCGGCGGGGGAGACGGGCGCGTAGGGGGAGAACCGGTCGCCCTGGCTCGGCACCTCCACCGCGTAGTCGTGGAAACCCGCCGGCGGCTCGCCGAACCGGCGGCCCAGCGGCAGCAGACTGAGCGCCACCCGCTCCCCGGAGCACGCGCGGGCCGCCTCCAACTGGTCGGGGCCGCTCACGACGAGGTCGGCGTTCGCCGGGTCGCCCTGCGGTTCCACCACCACCCCGGCGGCGGAGCAGGCGATGATCCACACGGCGGACTGCCAGTGCGCCGGCAGCAGCAGGGCGAGCCGGTCGCCCGGCTCCGCGGACAGCTCGTCCTGGAGGAGGTTCGCGGTCTTCGCCACCCAATTGGCGAAGGTCGCCACCGAAAGTTCGACGCGCTCGCCCGTGGCGTCGTCGTAGAAGGTCACCAGCGGACGGGCGGAGTCCGACTCGAGTGCCGATCGCAGCAGGTCGGCGGGGGTGCGGTCAGTCGCTTGCATGAGCGTCAGAGTAGCCGCAGCCGGGCCGGCGATCAGGGTGACGAGCGCCTCCTCCCGGGATGTGTGACGGCGTGTCAACCCGATGGTTCGTCAGCTGACGAATAGACACATTCCGGATGATATGCACACGATCATCTCATGCGTGCGATTCTTGCAGCCTCCCTCGGTTCCCTCTGCACGGCCGCGCTGCTGGCGCCCTCCGCGTCGGCCGCCGCCTCCACCGCTCAGGTCGCGGACGCCGTACCGGCGAAGGCCGGCGCCGCCGCCGACCGGACAGCCCCCGCCGACGGGGGCGCCCCCGCTTCCAGCGGAAGACCCCCCGCCACCCGCTCGCTCCCGCTCACCGGGTTCGGGACCACGGACCGTTCCGCCCGGACCGCCGGGCAGCCCACCGCCCCCGGCGCCGCCGGTCTCGCGCGACGCGACGTCGCGCCGTTCTCCCTCCTCGGCGTCGTCTGGGACGACGCCTCCCACGACCTCAACGCCCGCGTCGAGGTCCGCACCAGGGCCGCGGGGACCGACCGCTGGTCCCGCTGGCTGGAACTGGAGAGTCACCGGGACGCCCCGGACAGCGAGTCGCCCGAGCGCGACATCCGGGGCAGCACCGCCCCGCTGTGGGTCGGAGAGGCCGACGGTGTCGAGGTCCGACTGATCCCGCAGACCGGCGCCGACGCCAAGCCGCTGCCCGCCGGGCTGCGCGTCGCGCTCGTCGACCCCGGCCGCGGCGCGGCGGCGGACGGACCGGAAGGGGCCGACGGGATCGACGGGACCGACCGGAGCGACGGCAAGCCCGGCAAGAACCCCACCCCGGAGCTGACCCCCGAGGCCGCCGCCGCCAGCGCGGTCAACGCACAGCTCGCCGAACTCGGCGCGCAGGTCATCCCCCCGCTGAGCCGCAAGGAGACCCAGGCCCAGCTGGGCGGCGGCGCGGACTCCCACATCGGACCGCGCCCCGGCATCGTCACCCGTGCCGGCTGGAACGCCAACGAGTCCTGGCGGGAACGGCAGTTCCTCTACACCAACACCGTCAGGGCCGCGTTTGTGCACCACACCGCCATGAGCAACAACTACACCTGCGCCCAGGCCCCGTCGGTGATCAGAAGCATCTACCAGTACCACACCCGGACCCTCGGCTGGCGGGACATCGGCTACAACTTCCTCGTCGACAAGTGCGGCACGATCTACGAAGGCCGCGCCGGAGGTGTGGCCAAACCCGTCCAGGGCGCGCACACTTACGGCTTCAACAGCAACACCACGGGGATCGCCGTCCTCGGCTCCTTCGGCGCCACCGCGCCGAGCCGGGAGGCGGTCGAGGGCGTCGCCAAGCTCATCGGCTGGAAGCTCGGACTCCACGGCATCAATCCGGCCGGCAGCGTGACACTCACCTCCGGCGGCGGGAAGTACCCGGCGGGAACCGCGGTCACCATGCGGGCCGTCTCCGGTCACCGCGACGGCTTCGCCACCGAGTGCCCCGGGGCCCAGCTCTACGGCAACCTCGGCACGGTGCGCAGCCTCGCCGCCCGCCTCCAGGGGCGCTGACCGGCGGGAACGCCACACCAGGCCGCGGGCGGTCCGGACCGACTGGTCCGGACCGCCCGCGCGTCCGTTTGCATACACTGGCCGCTCGTACGTACGGGTAACCACCTCGTACGGGTACAGGGCGGCCCCGGCAGGAAGCAGAGACGGTGACAGAAGCGATACTCCTCGTCGGGGGCAAGGGAACCCGGTTGCGCCCGCTCACGGTGAACACGCCCAAACCGATGGTCCCGGCCGCCGGCGTCCCGTTCCTCACCCACCAGCTCGCCCGCGCCAGGGCCGCGGGCGTCGAACACATCGTGCTGGCCACGTCCTACCTCGCCGAGGTCTTCGAGCCGTACTTCGGCGACGGCTCCGCGCTCGGCCTCCACCTGGAGTACGTCACCGAGGAGGAGCCGCTGGGCACCGGCGGCGCCATCCGCAACGTCGCCCCCCGGCTGCGCTCGGCACCCGACGAACCGGTGCTGATCTTCAACGGCGACATCCTCACCGGGCTGGACATCCCGGCCCTCGTCGACACCCACCGCCGCACCGGCGCCGACGTCTCCCTGCACCTGACCCGGGTGCCCGACCCCCGCGCGTTCGGCCTCGTGCCCACGGACGCCGCCGGACGCGTCACCGCCTTCCTGGAGAAGCCGCAGACGCCCGAGGAGATCGTCACCGACCAGATCAACGCCGGCGCGTACGTCTTCACCCGCTCGGTGATCGACACCATCCCCGCCGACCGCCCCGTCTCCGTCGAACGCGAGACCTTCCCCGGACTGCTCGCCGAGGGCGCGCACCTCCAGGGCATGGTCGACTCCACCTACTGGCTGGACCTCGGCACCCCGCAGGCGTTCGTGCGCGGCTCCGCCGACCTGGTGCTGGGGCGGGCGCCCTCGCCCGCCGTGCCGGGCCGACGCGGCGAGCGGCTGGTGATCGACGGCGCGCGGGTCGCGCCGGACGCCAAGCTCACCGGCGGCACGGTCGTCGGAGCGGCGGCCGTGGTCGGTGCCGGGGCCAGAGTGGAGGGCAGCACCGTGCTGGACGGCGCGGTCATCGAGGCGGGCGCCGTGGTGCGCGACTCACTCATCGGCGCCGGCGCGCGCGTGGGGGCGCGCACAGTGCTGGACGGCGCGGTCATCGGCGACGGCGCCGTCGTCGGAGCCGACAACGAACTGCGCGAGGGCATCCGCATCTGGTGCGACGCCCACATCCCCGACGGCGCGGTGCGCTTCTCCGCCCCGGCCGCCTGACCGGGCCGCGGCGGTCGGCTGTTCGGGAACGGCGGGCGGTCTGGCTTAGCCTGGCCGGGTGCCCGCCGTCCGCAGCTGGACCCCACCCGGTCCCTACGACCTCCACCGCAGCCTCCGCGTGCTGCAGCGCGGCCCCGGCGACCCCGCACAACGCCGGCACGACGGCGCCCTGTGGCGGACCAGCCGCAACCCGGACGGCCCTTTCACCCTGCGGCTGACCGAGAACCCGCCCGGCCGGATCGAGGCACAGGCGTGGGGCCCCGGCCGCGACCGGGCGCTGGACGGGCTGCCGGCCCTGCTCGGCGCCGACGACCGGCCCGAGGACTTCGTGCCCCGGCACGCGCTCGTCCACGCCGCCCACCGGCGCAACCCGGGGCTGCGGCTCGTCCGCACCGGACTGGTGCTGGAGTCGCTGATCCCGTCGATCCTGGAACAGAAGGTCACCACCGACGAGGCGTACCGGGCCTGGCGGCTGCTGCTGCGCCGGCACGGGGAACCCGCCCCCGGCCCGACCGAGCTGATGCCCGGCGGCATGTACGTGATGCCGGACGCCACCGGGTGGCGCCGCGTCCCGTCCTGGGAGTGGCACCGGGCGGGCGTCGACGACAAGCGGGCCGCCACCGTGCTGCGGGCCTGCCGGGTCGCCGCCCGGCTGGAGGAGGCCGCGGCGATGCCGTCGGACGAGGCGTCCAGGAGGCTCCGCCTGGTCCCCGGCATCGGGCCCTGGACGGCGGCGGAGACGCTGCAGCGCAGCAACGGCGACCCCGACGCCGTCACCGTCGGGGACTACCACCTGCCGAACATCGTCGGCTACGCCCTCACCGGCCGCCGCGGCCTCGACGACGCGGCGATGCTGGAACTCCTCGACCCCTACGCCGGCCAGCGGCACCGCGCGACGAGGCTGATCCTGCTGGCCGGCCGGGTGCCGGAACGCCGGGGCCCCCGCTTCCCGGTCGGCGACATCGCCCGCCTGTGACCCGCGCGCGGACGTTCCCGGACGTTCACGGCCGGGCCTTCGCGGTGCGCGGCGGCGGGGGCGTCCGACGGCCGTCAGCGGCGGAGGACGAAGTCCTCGGCGGCGCGCGGCGCGCGGGCCCCCGGCGGGCCCGCCGGGTGTCCGACGGCGACCGCGCCCATCGGGTCCCAGCCGGCGGGAAGCTCCAGCGTCTCGCGCACCACGTCCCGGCAGAACATCGTGGAGGAGATCCAGGCCGCGCCCAGACCCTCCCCGGCGAGCGAGACGAGCAGGTTCTGCACGGCGGCGCCGGCCGCGACGACAAACATCTCCCGTTCGGCCTGCGAGCGGCGCGCGTCCGGGTACCGGTGCGCCCCCTCGTCGACCAGGCAGGGGACCACCAGGTAGGGCGCGCGGCGCAGGACGTCGCCGCGTCGCACGCGCCGGCGCACGCTCTCCTCCGACCGGCCGTCGGCGCGCAGGTCGGCGATCCACGCGTCGCGCATCGCGTCCAGCAGCCGCTCCCTGGAGTCGGCGTCGGAGAGCAGGACGAACCGCCAGGGCGTGGTGTGGTGGGGCGCGGGCGCGGTGACGGCCATCTCCACGGCCCGCAGCACCGACGACTCCTCGACCGGCTCGTCGGTGAACTCGCGGACCGTGCGGCGCAGCGCGACCGCCTCTCGGACCGCCTCCGAGGTGCCGAGCCGGAACATGTCCCGCTCGGGGGAGCGGACGAGCGCCCGCGCCCCGTCCGCCGCGTCCGGGTCGTCCTCCGGCGCGGTGAGCCGTCCCAGCCCCCGGACGACCGTCACCGGCATGCCGTCGGCCTTGCCCTTCACCAGCTCGCCGGCCGCGGCGAGTTCGTCGGCGACCGCGGTGACGGTGACGGCGAGCGGGTTGCCGTGGGCGTCGACACCGCCGCGCAGGTCCTCCAGGACCCGCACACCCGCGGCGCCGATCGCCACGTCCGTCTGCCCGGTGCGCCAGGGGCGCCCGAAGGTGTCGGTGACCACAACGCCGACATCCACGCCGAGCAGCCGCCGCACCCCTTCGCGGATGCGGCGGGCGGATGCGTCCGGGTCGACCGGCAGCAGCAGTATGGTGCCGGCGGGTGTGTTGGAGGCGTCGACACCGGCGGCCGCCATCACAAAGCCGTGCCGGGTCTGCACGATCCGGGAGGCCCCCCGCCGGGCGACCACCCGGACGGTCTCGGCGTCGATGGCCGCCTCGCGGTCGTCGGCGCGCAGCGACCGGCCCTCCGCCTTGCTCACGATCTTGGACGTGACGACCAGGATGTCGCCGTCCCGCAGCTCCGGAACCGCCGTCGAACCGGTGACGGCGTCGGCGACCAGCTTGGCCAGGTCGTCCTTCTCCCGCACCTCGGGGATGCCGGGCAGCGCCCACACCCGGTAGCCGGGGGGCTCGGCGGCGGGGCCGGTCACGCGCGCACCTCCTCGGCGAGGGAGAGCGCCTCGGCGGCCATCCGCGCCGTCGCGTCGAGGTCGCTCATCATCAGCGGCAGCGCGCGGCAGCGGATGCCGGCCGCCTCCACCTCCGGCACCGCGCCCGCGTCGGCCGTGTCGACCAGCCAGCCGTCCAGCAGGCCGGAGCCGTAGTGAGCGGCGACGGCCTGCGCCGTCGTCTCCACGCCGATCGCGGCGAGCATCTTGTCGGCCATGCCGCGGACGGGGGCGCCGCCGACGATCGGGGACAGCCCCACCACGGGGACCCCGGCGTCCGCGATGGCCTCGCGGATGCCGGGCACGGCGAGGATCGTGCCGATGCTGACCACCGGGTTGGACGGCGGGAAGAGCACGGTGTCGGCGGCGCCGAGGGCCTCCAGCACGCCGGGCGCCGGCTTGGCCTGGTCGGCGCCGATCGGTACGACGGCGTGGGCGTCGACGGCGGCCCGCAGCCGCACCCAGTACTCCTGGAAGTGCACCGCCCTGCGCCCGGACGCGTCGCCGCCGGCCCTGTCGCCGGCGGAGCCGGGGCCGTCGGGGTCGCCGGTGGGGTCGGGGTCGTCGATGAGGACGTGCGTCTCGACCCGGTCGTCGGTCATCGGCAGCAGCCGCACACCGGGCTGCCAGCGCTGGCACAGCGCCTCGGTGACCGCGCTGAGCGGGTACCCGGCGGAGATCATCTGGGTGCGGACGATATGGGTCGCGAAGTCCCGGTCGCCCAGGCCGAACCAGCCGGGGCCCACGCCGTAGGCGGCCAGCTCCTCCTTCACGGTGAAGGTCTCGTCCGCCCGGCCCCAGCCCTGCTCCTCGTGGATGCCACCGCCGAGGGTGTACATGACCGTGTCCAGGTCGGGGCACACCTTCAGCCCGAACAGATGGATGTCGTCGCCGGTGTTGCCGATGACGGTGATCTCGGCGTCGGGCGCCGCCTGCCTGAGGCCGCGGAGGAACCGGGCGCCGCCGATCCCGCCGGCCAGAACCACAATGCGCTGCATGCGGCCCAGTCTGTCAGTTGGGGTCAGTCGGCGGTCGGACTCGGGGTCACGGGACGCGCGGCGGGCGCGGGGTGCGCCGCGGCGGCCGGCGCCGGGGCGTGGTGCATCGGCATCCGGGTCAGGCCGGGGAAGTAGACGTGCAGACTGACCGCCGGGTCGAGGGTGTGGTTGCTGATCTCGTGCGGGCGGCCGGGGGCGAGGAGGCGCTCGCCGCCGGGGGTCAGCCGCCGCTCGCCGCCGGTGGAACGCTCCGTCAACTCGCCCTCCAGGACGGTCAGCACGCTGGACGAGTCGCCGTGGTCGTGCAGGCCGGTGCCCTGCCCGGGCAACCAGCTCAGCAGCCAGACCTCGTATCCCGGGCCGGTGCGCAGCCGGTGGTACCAGCGGGTGACGGGGTCGTACCGGACGAGCGGGGCCCAGCCCGCGCGGTCGGCGGCGATCTCCCGGGCCAGGCCGGCGAAGCCGGCGACGGTGCTGGGGTGTTCGGGGGTGGGCGGCAGGAGGTGCTGGATGGCGAGCAGATCGCCGGCGATCTCGACGTCGCTGTTCACGGGAGTGTGGTTCCTCGGGGTCTGGGCTGAGCGGGCGGCGGCGGTGGCACAACGGCAGAGGTGGCGGGGCGGTGGGCCTCCGGGCCTTCGCGAGGATTCCGCGACCGGGCCCCGAACGGACGGGGCGTGTGGTCGTGCTCGGCGGGCTTCAGGGGGTCACGGGGACGCGACGGGGCGGTCCGGTGAGCCTTCGGCGGGCTGTCGGAGTGCGGGGGCGGAGGGTCGGCCCGGCCTCAACAACAGCAACAGGGACAGTGCACCCGGGCAGCGCGGAGGGACCCGGTGGCACGGGTCTTGCTGAGCGCGGGCGTGACTGACATGCGTCCTAGGAGAGCGTGGTCCCCGCCCGTCTGTCAACTGGATGTCCCCCGTGAGGGCAATCTTTCACTCGTTCAGGTCCGGGGCTTAGGTGAAAGGTTTGTGCAGCCGAAGAACCGGTTACGTGCCCGCTCACCCACTCGGACTTGCGCCGTTGCGAAGCTGTGATCCAGTTGTGATCAGCATCGCTTCGACGCCGGGTGTGCAACGTCTCCGGTCGCTCGGGGCGTCCTCGTCTGCGTGGCGGGGTCGACGGCCAGTGGATCGGCGACGGGCGCTGCCAGCTGTCGCCTTTGTGGCGATTTGAACACTTTCTGCGAACGCTTGGTTCCGCAGAGTGAATAACCGGCTCAATAGCAGATCCCGGCTTGACTGCCTCGGATCACCGCACTTGTAATTTCACTCGTGTCGTTCAAGTGCATCGATAACGACGGCATCACGGGGACATAAAGACGGACGAGGGGCGCGAGCATGACCGAGCTGTTCCAGCAGGTGCTGGTCGAAGAGGTGGAAGAGGAGCTCGGCTGGCAGGAGCGCGCTCTGTGCGCTCAGACGGATCCGGAGTCCTTCTTTCCGGAGAAGGGCGGTTCCACGCGGGAGGCCAAGAAGGTCTGCCTGGCGTGCGAGGTCCGTTCCGAGTGCCTGGAGTACGCCCTGGCCAACGACGAGCGGTTCGGCATCTGGGGAGGGCTGTCCGAGCGGGAGCGGCGGCGGCTGAAGAAGGCCGCCATTTGAACGGCCGCCCGACGGGAGGCCGCGAGGTGGGCCGGTCGACGCGGGGCGCGTGCGCCTCGGTCGGGCGCCGGATCCCCGCGGGCCGGCGCCGAGCATCCCGTCACAGACCCCGGACACCCGGTCAAACCGGAACCATTCCGTCCATAGCAACCGGCCCCCGGCCCGGGCCCTGGTGAGCGGTCCGCTTCCCGTGCGCAGCGCGCGGTGAGCGGACCGCATTAGTGTGGGGCACCGTCCGCGACGCCACGCGTCGACCCGCCACCAAGACCGGGGCCGTAGCTCGATGTCCGTGCACAGCCATCCGGCGGCCCAGTACGAACAGGCCGCTCCCGAGTTCCCCCAGCACGTCGTCACCGCCGTGCTGGTCTCCCACGACGGAGAGCGCTGGCTCCCCGACGCGCTGGCCGGCCTGGTGGGCCAGGTCCGCCCCGTACAGGACGTCATCGCCGCCGACACCGGCAGCGCCGACGCCTCGGCGCAGCTCGTGGGCGAGGCCGTCGGCCCCGACCGGGTACTCCACCTCGCCCGCCGCTCCGGCTTCGGCACCGCCGTCGACGAGGCGGTCCGCACCGCGCCCGCCCTCACCCCGGACGACCTGCCCTACCTCAAGCGCCCGAGCGCCTGGGACCCGGTCACCAAGACCTGGGACCTGGACGCCTACGACGTCCCCGAACTCCCGCACGGCGAGCCGGTCCACTGGCTGTGGCTGCTGCACGACGACTGCGCGGCCGAACCGGACGCGCTCCTCGAACTGCTGCGCGTCGCCGACGCCAACCCCTCCGCCGCGATCATCGGCCCCAAGCTGCGCAGCTGGTACAACCGCCGCCAGCTGCTGGAGGTCGGCGTCACCATCGCCAACAGCGGACGCCGCTGGACCGGCCTCGACCGCAGGGAACAGGACCAGGGCCAGCACGACCAGGTCCGCCAGGTCCTCTCCGTCTCCACCGCCGGCATGCTGGTCCGCCGCGACGTCTTCGAACGCCTGCGGGGCTTCGACCGCCGCCTGCCGCTCATGCGCGACGACGTCGACCTGTGCTGGCGCGCCCAGAACGCCGGCCACGACGTCCTCGTCGCCCCCGCCGCCGTCCTCCGGCACGCCGAGGCCGCCGCCCGCGAACGCCGTCCCATCGACTGCGCCGGCCGCACCGTCGTCGGCCCCCACCGCGTCGACAAGTCGGGCGCCGTCTACACCCTTCTCGTCAACGCCCGCGGTCGCGCGCTGCCCTGGGTGATCGTCAGGCTGCTGCTCGGCACCCTGCTGCGCACCCTCGCCTACCTCGTCGGCAAGGTGCCGGGACAGGCGCTGGACGAGGTCACCGGCTTCTTCCGGACCCTGCTCAGACCGGGCCACATCCTCAACGGCCGCCGCAACCGCGGCAAGCCCGCCACCGAACCCGGCCAACTGCGCCCCCTCTTCCCACCACCCGGCGCGACCGTCCGCGCGACGGTCGAACAGGTCGCCGCCAACGTCACGGGACGCCTCGAACCCGAGCAGTCCTCCGGCGGCCGGCACGGCGCCGTCGAGACCGGGCCGGGCGGCGACGACGCCGACTACGTCGAGGTCGAACAGTTCGCGCGCCTCAAGAGGATCGCCAGCAAGCCGGCGCCGGTGCTCTTCGCGCTGCTGCTGCTCACCTCCCTGATCGCCTGCCGCTCCCTGCTCACCGGCGGCGCCCTCGCCGGCGGCGCGCTGCTGCCGGCACCCGGCCAGCTCGGCGACCTCTGGGCCCGCTACGCCGACGCCTGGCACCCCGTCGGAGTCGGCACCACCGAGTCCGCCCCGCCCTACCTGGCCGTGCTCGCGGCGTTCGCCGCCCTGCTCCTCGGCAGCACCGGGCTCACCATGACGCTGCTGCTCGTCGGCTCCGTCCCGCTCGCCGGCGTCTGCGCCTACTTCGCCTCCCGGGGACTCGTCGGCTCCCGCGTGCTGCGCGCCTGCGTGAGCGTCGCCTACGCCCTGCTGCCCCCCGTGACCGGAGCGCTCGCCTCCGGCCGGCTGGGCACCGCCGTACTGGCCGTACTCCTCCCGCTCATCGCCCGGGCGGCCGTCCGCGCCTCCACCGGCACGGGCTGGCGGGCCGTCTGGACGCTCGCCCTGCTCGTGAGCGTGACCACCGCCTTCACCCCGGTCGTCTGGCCGATCGCGGCCGTGCTGACCGTCGCCGTGTTCGCGCTGCGGCTGCGGCAGGGCGTCGCCGGCTCCTCCCTGGCCGCCCGCGCGGTCGTGCTGCTCGGCACCCCGCTGGCGCTGCTCGCCCCCTGGTCGCTGAACCTGCTGACCGACCCGGCGTCCCTCTTCTCCGAAGCCGGGCTCGACATCGGCACCGCCGCCGTCGACCCCCTCCACCTCCTGGCGCTCGACCCCGGCGGCCCCGGCACCACCGGCGGCCTGCTGTTCCTCGGCGTGCTGTTCGCCGGCCTCGCGGCGCTGCTGCGCGCCGACCGCCGGCGAGCCGTCCTGGCCGCCTGGACCGTGGCGCTGACCGGCCTGCTCTTCGCCGCACTGACCGGCGACAACGGCTGGGCCGGCCCCGCCACGCTGGTGTACGGCGCCGGACTGCTCACGGCCGCCGTGCTCGGCGCGGAAGGCGCCCGCGGCCGGGTCGCGGCCCAGAGCTTCGGCTGGCGCCAGCCGCTGGCCGCCCTGGTGGCACTCGCCGCGCTGCTGGCGCCGATGGTCAGCGGCGTCGCCTGGATGATCGGCGGCGCCGGCGGCCCGCTCGAACGCCGCTCGCCCGTCCAGGTGCCCGCGTTTGTCGCCGAGGAGAGCCGCACCACCGACCAGCCCAGAACCCTGGTACTCGACACCGCCGCGGACGGCGACGTCCGCTACACGCTCGTCCGGGGCTCCGGCGCCCGGCTGGGCGACGGCGACCTGGCGCGCGCGACCGCCGGCGCGGCAGGACTGGACGACGTGGTCGCCAACCTGGTGGCCGGCTCCGGCGCCGACCAGCGGGAGCGGCTGGGCGCCTACGGTGTCCGCTACGTCTTCGTCCGCGCCTCCGCCGACAAGCCCTCCGCCGACCCCGCGACCAGGCACATGATCGGCGTCCTCAACGCCACCCCCGGGCTGGAACGCCTCAGCCAGCAGTCCGGCGGCGAACTGTGGCGGGTGGAGGCCGACATCGCCCGCGTCATGATCATCAGCGAGGGCGCGCCGTCGGTGACCGTCCCCGCCGGACCGGTGAACGTCGGCACGACGATCAAGTCCGGCTCCGAGGGAAGGGTGCTGCGGTTGGCCGACGCCCGGTCGGCCGGCTGGACCGCCACGCTCGACGGGCGCGACCTCAAGCCGACCACCGTCCAGGGTTGGGCGCAGGGCTTCGAACTGCCCGCCCAGGGCGGTCGACTGGAGGTCGCCTACCAGGCGCCGCTCGTCCACCGGGCCTGGCTGTGGGCGCAGGGCGCGCTGGCGGTGCTGGTCGTCGTGCTGGCCCTGCCGGGACGCCGCCGGGACAACGACGACGACCTGCCCGAGACCGAGGGCCCCGCGCCCGTC
>NZ_WMLF01000860.1 GCF_014156695.1 Streptomyces durbertensis
GGGTGGGTGTCGTCGCGGCCATCGTCAGACCACCTCCTCCGTTCCCGCTTTGCGCATGTAGGTGGTGACCATGACGAGGATGAGGGCCATGAGCAGGAAGGACATGGCCGCGGCGGTCGGGTAGTCCAGGACGTTGAGGAACTGCTTCTGGATGGCGTTGCCGACCATCTGCTCCGAGGGGGAGCCGAGGAGTTGGGCGTTGATGTAGTCGCCTGAGGCGGGGATGAAGGTGAGCAGGGTGCCGGCGACGACGCCGGGCAGCGACAGCGGGAAGGTGACGCGGCGGAAGGTGGTGGCGGGGCTGGCGTACAGGTCGCGGGCGGCCTCGTGCAGGGCCGGCTCGACGCGTTCCAGCGAGGCGTACAGCGGGAGGATCATGAACGGCAGGAAGTTGTAGGTGAGTCCGCACACCACGGCGAGCGGGGTGGCGAGCACCCGGTCGCCGCTGGTCAGGCCGAGCCAGGCGGTGACGTCCAGGATGTGCAGGGCGTCGAGGGCGGCGACGACCGGTCCGCTGTCGGCGAGGATCGTCTTCCAGGCGAGGGTGCGGATGAGGAAGCTGGTGAAGAACGGCGCGATGACCATGACCAGCAGCACGTTCCGCCAGCGTCCGGCGCGGAAGGCGAGCAGGTAGGCGAGCGGGTAGCCGACGAGCAGGCACAGCACGGTGGCGGTGGCGGCGTAGGCGAACGAGCGGAGGAAGTGGCCGCCGTACTCGCGCAGCGCCTCCCAGTAGACGCCGAAGTTCCAGGTGACCCGGTAGCCCTCTTCGAGGGAGCCGGTCTGGATGGAGGTGGACGCCTGGTAGACCAGCGGCGCCACGAAGAAGACGGCGAGCCACAGGGCGGCGGGCAGCAGCAGCCAGTAGGCGGTCAGGTCGCGGCGGCCC
>NZ_WMLF01000861.1 GCF_014156695.1 Streptomyces durbertensis
GGCCCCGTCACCACGCCCCGCCGGCACCCCGACCTCGCCACCCTCGTCCGCGAACTCGACGACCAGCTCGCCGGCGAAGTCCCCGGCAGATACGCCGTTTTCGGCCACAGCATGGGCGCGATGCTGGCGTTCTGGCTCGTCCAGCGCCGCATGGCACGCGGCGGCCCCCTGCCCGAACTGTTCCTCGCCGCCGCCTACGCCGCGCCGCACCTCGCCGGCTCGCTGCTCGGCGTCAGAAGCGAGGACGCCGTCGACGCCCTCGACGACGTCACCCTCGCCGAACGGCTGCGGACCGCCGGCGGGCTCCCCGCCGAACTCCTCGCCCGCCCGCAGTGGTTGCGGCTGCTGCTCGGCACCGTCCGCGAGGACCTGCGGCTGTGCGCCGCCCACCGGTACGTGGCCGCCCCCCGACTCCCCATGCCCGTACACGTCTTCGGCGGCCGGGCGGACCCCATCGTCTCCGTCGAACAGCTCCACGGCTGGCGGGAACACGCGGCCGCCGACTTCGACTGCGAGATCCTCGAAGGCGGCCACTTCCTCGTCCAGGAACCGCACGCCGGCCTGCTCCCCGCCCTGCGCCGACGGCTCACCCGGGCCTTGACCACGCCCACGCCGTCGGCGCTTCCCCCGGTCCCACCGTCCTAACGAAGTGAGAGGCCCGCACACAGTGAACACCGACACCACAGACGTCTGCGTGGTCGGCGGAGGCCCCGCCGGACTCGCGCTCGCCCTCGGCCTCGCCGGCGACGGCCACGAGGTCGTCGTCCTCGAACAGAGCCCCCGCTTCGACCGCAGCTTCCGCGGCGAGTCGCTGTCCCCCGACGGGGTGTGGCTCCTCGACCGGCTCGGCGTGCTCGACACCGTCGTCGAAC
>NZ_WMLF01000862.1 GCF_014156695.1 Streptomyces durbertensis
GTACGGTTCGTCGGCAGCGTCATATGTGTATAAGACACAGGCGTCCACACACAGGCGTACGTCCGGGTGCCGCACCACTTCCCCGACCTCCCCCTGCGCCCGCGCCTGGTGGCCGTCGCCGACGAGGTACCGGGCCGGGCCGAGGAGGCCGCGGCGCGCTTCGGCTTCGCCGACACCGCCGCCCACTGGCGTGACGTCCTCGCCGACCCGAGGGTCGACGCCGTCAGCGTCACCGCGCCCAACTTCCTGCACCGGGAGATCGGGGTCGCGGTCGCCGAAGCCGGCAAGCACCTGTGGATCGAGAAACCGGTCGGCCTCACGGCGGCCGACGCCCGTGCCGTGGCGGACGCCGTGACGGCCGCCGGCGTCCGGGCCGCCGTCGGGTTCAACTACCGCAACGCGCCCGCCGTGCAGACCGCCCGCGAGCTGATCCGCGGCGGCGAACTCGGCACCGTCACCCATCTGCGAGTACGGCTGCTCAGCGACTACGCCGCCCACCCCGACGGCGCCCTCACCTGGCGCTACGAGCGCGAACGAGGCGGCAGCGGCGTCCTCGGCGACCTCGCCTCCCACGGCGTCGACCTCGCCCGCCACCTGCTCGGCGAGATCAGCGCGCTCACCGCCGACACCGCCGTCTTCCTCCCCGAACGCGCCCGCCCCACCGGCGCCACCGCCGGCCACGCGCTCGCCACCGGCGGACAGCTCGGCCCGGTCGAGAACGAGGACTACGTGAGCTGCCTGCTGCGATTCGCGTCCGGCGCGCGGGGGGTGCTGGAGGCCAGCCGGGTCGCGGTGGGCGAGCAGAACAACTACGGCTTCGAGGTGCACGGCACCAAGGGCGCGGTCTTCTGGGACTTCCGGCGGATGAACG